>JAEUIF010000223.1 GCA_016795185.1 Planctomycetia bacterium
GCACGCTTGCCCAACTTCGCTTCCATGTCCGGTGTGTCGGTCATCACCTGCAACTTGTAGAACCAATCGACGATCTGTCCATAGCCGCCGTCGAACCGCGACGACCAGGCGCGGGTGTTTTTTTCGCCTTGCTTCACGAACAGGCTGTTCGGCCGCGCATCCTCGAACTCGACAAAAGTGTAGGCTTTCCGCGCCCAGTCGCCGATGGCGAAGTCACAGCGGAAGTCGCCGAAGATCGGATACTGCCAGGCCAGGCGATCCGGCGACGCCAGCGAGGGATTGTAAGGGCCAACCAACGCCCGCAGCTGGCTGCGGGCCTCAAAGAAGTCGTGCAAGACGGCTTCACCGAGATCGGCCGAACTGTCGAGCAATAATTTCAGTTCCTGGAGTTGCAGCCGGCAGGCGGCCTGATCCCAGGTGTGCGGGTGGAAATCGGGCATCGCGCACCGAGGTTTCAGACCCCATTGGTCGCCGCCGTTCGGGCGAAGAAATCGAGCGTTTCGTGACGGACCAAGTCGAGGACCTCGGGCTCCTGGTCAGCATCCGCCCGGACGATAGCCCGCAGGCTGTCATTCACGGGCAGCAGGTAAAGCGACTGATCGCCCGGCAGCCGTTTCACCGGCGTGGCCGACCACTGCGCGACCGGTGTACCGACCAACGCGGCCAGCGACTCCTGCACCTGGGCTTGCTCTTCGCTGGAGAGTTGATTGAAGGCGGTCAGGGCCCGCCGATGGAACTTGCTGGCGCCCACGGCCATCGCCGATCCTCCAGAAATCGCTTTGTTGCTTCGCGGTCGAGTTGCCTCCCGCAATTGTAGTGGAGGTGGAACAGCTCGCACAAGCCTTCGAGGCATCTGGTCCGGTTGCCCCAGGAGAACGGGCAACAAGATCGCACTGCCCCGATCCGGTTAGAGCGGGTGGCAAATGGATGTAGCACCGGGCGCTACGGTCCGCACAGCGGACCCTACGGTAATACCGTAGGGTCCGCTGTGCGGACCGTTCCAGCCAGTTGCAAACTGCTCTAATACCGCGCGAACACCAGCGTGGTGTAGTAGCCCGCCGTGGCATTGCCCGCGATGCCCACGCCGACGTGCGTGTAGTGCGGATTCAGGATGTTGGCGCGGTGGCCGGGCGAGTTCATCCAGCCTTGCACGATGGCCTGGGCCGTGCGCGGCGTCGAACTCCAGTAGACGTTCTCGCCGTAGGCCGAGTATTCGAGCAGGTTGGCGTCCAGGCGCGCCGTGGGGCTCGGCCGAATGTCGCCCGACACTTCATGGCTGATGCCCAGGCCCACCGGCACCCGCAGGTTCCGCAGCACCACGGAATGCTGCACGGCCACGAGATTCAGCCGGGGATCGTAGACCAGGGGCGTCAGGCCCAGCTTCAGGCGTTCCAGGTTGACCAGGCGGATGACTTCGCGCTGGAGCGAGTTGGCCGCGTAGTTGGTGACGGCGCTGTTTGCCCGCACGCTGGTCGCGCTGATGAAGGTATTCGCGCCGCTGCCGCCATGGGCGAGATCGTTGCCCGCGCCGCCGTCGAGCCAGTCGTTGCCCGCGCCGCCGAGCAGCTGGTCGTTGCCGCCGCGGCCGTAGAGCCGGTCGTTGCCCGGACCACCGAAGATGCGGTCCGCGCCGCCGCCACCGCGGATCGTATCCTTGCCCGCGCCGCCGAACAGGTAGGTCGGTTTGGTGATGGCCTCGTCGATCTGAATGAAATCGTCGCCCCCCTGGCCGTCGACCACGATGGACTTCACCTGCGAGGCGGCGAACGATTCACCCAGCACGACGATGCGGTTGTTGACCAGGCGGATGTCGATGGTGTTCGCTGCGTCGTTGCCCAGCACCGTCAGCACACCGTTGTGCAGCGCGGGGTCCAGCGGCCGTAGTCCGACCAGGCCGGTCGTCGGCACCTCGCGTTGTTCCAGGGATTCCACGCGCGGTTTGAAGGTCGGCCGAGATGCTTGCCGATCCGACGGCTTCCCGGCCTTCGACGTCAGCAAGCGGCGCAAGCGGTACAGCATGAGCGGCCTCCCTGGAATCGTGGCGGTTCATGGAATCCCGACGCGAACCTACCGAGCGTGATTTTGGGACGGAGGGAATACCGCGAACCGCGGTTGCTGTCCAGAGCAAGGTCGGTGGCGCAGGGCGGATTGTCGAAGAAAGTTGTCGCTCTTGTTGAAAGCTGCGCACGGCCGGGCAAACCGGGTAAGTGTTTCTTCCAGCAGCCCCTCGCCCCTTGCGGGAGAGGGGTTGGGGTGAGGGGTTATGGGCCAGTTCCTGAGCAGTTCCACCCCTCACCCCAACCCCTCTCCCGCAAGGGGCGAGGGGAGAACCGGCCGTGGAATTGCCCGCAATCAGCGGCCGGCTTACTACAATAAGCATTTGCTCGAAGCACCGAAAAGGCGGGGTGGGGCGCGCGGCGTTCGCCTCCGAGAATTGCCATGCTGCAACAGCAATACGTCGAACTCGCCGAACTGGCCGGCGGGTTCATTCACGAGATCAAGAACCACCTGAGCACCCTGGGACTCAACCTCCAGCTGCTGGCCGAGGACTTTGGCGAGCCGCAATCGCAGCGCGAGCGCCGGTCGTTCGACCGCATCCAGCGCTTGCAGGGCGAGTGCGGCCGGCTGGTGGACATCTCGAACGACTTCCTGCGCTTCGCTCGCGTCAAGGACCTCGAACGCCAGCCGGCGCACCTGGACGCGCTCATCGAGGAAATGGTCGATTTCTTCGGGCCGACCGCCCGCCAGGCCAACGTCGAGATCAAGGTCTACTTGCCCGGCGACCTGCCGCCGGTGCTGCTCGACCAGGACCTGTTCAAGCAGGCGTTGCTCAACCTGCTGCTGAACGCCCAGCAAGCGATGGCCGGCGGCGGTGAGTTGACCATCCAGGCCGTCCGCGAGCCGGACTGGCTGGTGCTCTGCCTGATCGACACCGGCAAGGGCATGACCGAGGAAGTGCAGAGCAAGATTTTCCGCCCCTTCTTCTCCACCCGGCCGGGCGGCAGCGGCCTGGGCCTGCCGACGGTGCGCAAGATCGTCGAGGCGCACGGTGGCACCATCGGCGTCGAGAGCGAAGTCAGCCGCGGCACCAAATTCACCATCCGCCTGCCGATCCCGTCGGCGGGCGTCAACGGCAGCGGGAAAGGAACGAGCGTGGAAACGATTGCCAACCTCAACGGCAAGCAGATGCCCCTGGCCGAAGTCATGGTGCCGGCGCTGGATCGCGGCTTCCTGTTCGGAGACGCGGTCTACGAAGTCATTCGCATCAGTAAGGGCAAACCGTTCCTGATGGCCGAGCACATGCACCGGCTGGCGCGCAGCCTGGACGCCATTCGCATCGCGGGCGTCGATCTGCGGCGCATGGAACAACGCATCCGCGAGACCATCACGGCAGGCCAGTATCAGGAAGCGACGGTGTATATCCAAGTGACGCGCGGCGCGGGCCTGAAGCGCACCCACGCCTTCCCGGCGCAGGCCACGCCGCTGGAACTCTTCTGGGTGCAGGAGTTCGTCGATCCGTATGTTGAGGCCCGACAACACGGCGCGTCGGTCACGGTGGTGCCCGACATCCGCTGGGACCGCTGCGACATCAAATCGACGAACCTGCTGGCCAACGTGCTGGCCGCGCAAACGGCCAAGGACAAGCAGTGCGTGGAAGCGATCTTCATCGAGAAGGACGGCACGCTGAGCGAAGGCTCGCACACCAGCCTATTCGGCGTGCTCGACGGCCAGCTGCTGACCGCCCCGAACAGCAACGCCATCCTGCCGGGCATCACGCGCGGCCTGGTGCTGAAGCTCGCGGAGCGGGCCAAAATTCCGCTGCGCGAGCACGTCTTCAAGCACGCCGACCTGCCGAAAATTTCCGAGCTATTCCTGACCGGCACGACTTCGGAGGTGCTGCCGGTCGTCCGTGTGGACGACCAGCAAATCGGCGACGGCAAGCCCGGCCCGGTGACGCGCAGATTGCAGGAAGCCTATCAGCAAGCGGTGAACGAGGCGGCGGGGTGATGTGGACTGGCGAGCGTTGGAGAAAACCCGGTCTTATTCGTCCTCCTCGATATCAACCACCAGCACCGTGCGATGCTCCATCACCAGTTTGCTACGCCGATTATCCCAATCCTGCGGGCGGGAGGAGCCGCGCCACTTTTTCATAATCGCGATGCTCCTTCCATTCGCATCCACTAGCTTGTCGTCCTCGACCCGCGCTCCGTATTCAGCCAGCACATCGTCGAGTCTCTTGGGGAACTGATCCCACCACCGCCGGCTTAGTCGCATCTGCGATTCGGGGTAGTACCAGCCAAAGTGCTCGCGAACCTGCCGACTGTAGGTTTTCCGCACCCCCGGCGGCACCGGCCACGACATCGAATTCACGTTCGTCTTGTTGGAAACACCGTCCGGTAGGACCGCCCCAAAACGATACTGGAACCAGAGTCCGGGCCATAGCCAACAGCCTGCCACCGCAACACCGACGAAAGCGATTCCCCATGCCAGGAACCTTCGGTACCCTTTCCAGAAGGAAAGCAGCCGCTGGCCATGCGATCCGTTGCCTGTCATGGCACCGACTCCGGAAAAGAAGGCGGAAAAGCATGGGAGGAACGAGGTCGGAAGGATCAGGAGTCGATTCCCGATCTCCTTGCGCCCCCTTCAATTTCCGGCTTGGGCGATAGTCGCCGGGTACCATGCCCACGGCTTTGCGTGGGCATGTGAGTCGTTGGCCTTTCCGTTTCGTTTTGCCCCTGCGGACTACGGCGGGTATTCTGGCCCCGGCTAGCCGCACCGGCGTCCGGGAAGCGCTGCCGGTGAGCATTGGCTCCTGAAGCGCGGAAGTTTTACCATGCCCACGCAAGGTCTTGGGCATGGCACCGGGCGTCAGTCTCGATGTCAGCTGGAGTTGACTACCCTGCGACGGATTCCAATTGAAGCCCCGACTGACTGTTCCGCAGGCTCAGTGCGGCGTTGAGCGCCTCCGCCGCCCGGTCGATACTGGTGTGCGCGCGGGAGTCCTCCTCGACCTGGATCACCAGTCGCGCGTGCAGCACCTCCAGCACCTGCATCAACACTTTGATCGACAGGTTGTCGCGGTTGGCCAGGACTCGACTGAGCTGGCCGGCATCGACGCCGGTGGCACGGCAGAAGTCCTGGCGCGAGCTGAACTGGGTGCCGATGAGTTCGGCCAGGGAGTCGCGATAATCCGGCGGCGACACTTTTCCCTGGTTGATGCCCAGCCGGGCTTCCAGGTCCTGGCAAATGCGATAGACCGCCGAGGCCGTGGTCAAACCGCTGGCCTTGAACTGGGCGTTCCACCAGGCGGCAAAGCGCGTCCAATCCTGCCGGACGTTGTACTTCTTGGCAACGATGTCCAGGAAGCGGTATTCCGCAGCGCTCAGGCCGGACAACGGAATGCGCCCGCCGGTGATCGTCCGATAGACTTGCTCGGATGGCTGAGTCTGTGCTGGCATGATGAAACCTCCAATGCGGCGCGGTCGGCGGCGTCAGCCGAGAAAGCTGTCGCTTTCGCTGGGCGCGATGAATTCGACATCGCCCTTGACCGACAAGTACATCGCTAGCTGGTCAAACGTGTTGGCTGCCTTGCGAAGAATTTGCCGCAGGTCGTCTACCTTGTTCGCCGGTATCGCCAGCAGGTAACGCCGGCTGGTGTCCTGGATCGGCGGCTCGCCGGGGTTGTCCTCGTACTCGCCTGGAACCAAGGCATCACCGCGGTAGAACGTCTCCGGGCCGGAGTGTCCCGCTGGAAAGACCCGGCGGATCTCGTTGCCGAGCGAAGCCCAGGCCATCGGTTGGTGCGGCTGCTTGTCCGAATTACGGACGATGGGAACAAAAAACTCGCATTGCACCGGGCCTTCGTCCATGGCTTCACCTCGTGCTGTCAATCATATCGGCTATTTGATATTAAGTCAACGATTGATTTCTAATCAATTTGATTCGCCTTTGCGCACATCAGCGTAAGTTGTTCATTTTCAGAAAATTGTGATGTTTCTGCAATTGGCGCCTTCACGCGCACGAAAGGGGCGCAGCTCGTTTCTGAACGAGCTGCGCCCCTTTTTATGCACTTGGCGAGGTGCTGCCGGTCGTCCGCGTGGACGACCAGCCAATCGGCGACGGCAAGCCCGGCCCGGTGACGCGCCGCTTGCAGGAAGCATATCAGCAAGCGGTGAACGAGGCGGCGGGGTAGAATGGGGTTGGCCGGCGAGGGTCGGGGCGTGCCGAACCTCGCAACGACTTCACCCAGGGCGAATTGGTGGTACGATGTCTCGCGCGCCCATGCCTTGCGTAGCACTGCTGGCAATCCTCTGTGGCAATCCCGTGGCGGCTGCCGACCCAGCGGAGTCAGCGGTCCTCGTCACGCTGGAAAAGTATGGCGCTTCCGTCGAGCGCGACCAGGACCGTCCGGGCAAACCAGTCGTGGGGATCGCATTTTACGGGCAACGCGAACTGACCGACGACGACCTGCGTATCCTGTCGCCTCAATTGGCTGGCCTGCCGCAGCTGCGCTCGTTGACCATCGGCAAATGCCGCATAACCGACGCTGGCCTGAAGCACCTCGCACCGCTCCAGCAGGTTGTCGACCTGAGCCTGGAAAGCAATGGGGTGACGGATGCGGGCATTAAGCATCTGGCCGCCCTCAAGCGGTTAAGGTCGCTGAATCTTGGAGAGACTCGAATCACGGACGCCGGCCTCACCCATCTGGCCGAGTGCGCCGAATTGAGGAAACTGAACCTCTGGAAAACCCGCATCACCGATCAGGGGCTCGCCGAGCTGAAGAAGCTCAAGCACCTGGAGTTGCTGACGCTCTCCTGGAACGAGATAACCGACCGCGGGGTGCCTGACCTGGTTGCCTGCAAGCAGCTGACGGCGCTCGACCTAAATTTCACGCAGGTGACCGACGCGGGCGCGAAGGGCCTGGCCAAGCTGGCTGGTCTGCGCGAGCTCAGGCTGTGTTCCACCCAGGTCACCGACCGCGGCCTCGGCGAACTCGCCGGACTCAAGCAGCTCCAGGTGATCGACTGCTCATCCAACAAGGTGACCGATGCGGGCCTGCGCCACCTCAAGGGCCTCGCCCAGTTGCACACTCTCGACCTGAGCTACACGCCGATTACCGACCGGGGGCTCCGGCACCTGGCTGGGCTGCACCGTTTGGAACGCCTGGAGTTGGGGACCACGAAGATCCGCGGTGCAGGCTTAAAGCACCTCGCCGGCCTCACGGCGCTGGAAGTCCTCGATCTGCAAAGTAGCCCGGTCGGCGATGACGGCCTGCGTCACCTGAGCGGTCTCAAGCGTTTGC
>JAEUIF010000646.1 GCA_016795185.1 Planctomycetia bacterium
CCCCGGCGGGCTGTTGCACCCGCGTGTCAATCGAATGCCAGCGCCAAACCCGTGCGCCCCTCTCCCGCAAGGGGAGAGGGGCGATCAGTCCGTCAGATAGGCGAGGTACTGCACCATCGTGCTGACGGCATGTTGATTGTAGTCGATGCGCAGGTTGCCGTCCTGGTGCGAGGCGTGGAAGCCGCCCACCAGGCGGGGCCGATACCAGTCGGCGAAATGCTGGGTGTTGGCCTCGGTGAACTGCAAGGTGGCGGTGAATTGAAGGGCGCGCTGGACTGCTTCCTTGTACTTCTGGTGCCGTTGCGGGTCGGCGGCCTGCTTGGCGGCCCGGCAGGCTTCCACCAGGCCCTCGGCGTAGGACGCGGAACTGATGGTCGGCGCGACCGTCGCCGGCTTGCCGTCGGTCCAGGCCAGGAAGCCGCCCGTCCAGAGCGGGTGGCGCGGGTCGAGCGTCTTGTACTGCAACTCGCACAGCCAGTCGCTCATCTCGAAGACGAAATCGGCAAACGGCTGTTCCTTGGTCGCCAGGTAGGCTTCCGCGTAAGCGGCCGTCTGCCAGGTGACGAAGGCCATGTTCTTGTTCTTCTGCCACCAGGGCCGGTAGTAGGCCAGCGACTTGCGCAGCACGTCCTTCTTCCAGTCGGCGGGCCGGTGCTGCTGGCTGCGCATCAGGGCGTAGAGCGCTTCGCCGGGATAGTAGTTGATGCCTTCGGGATCGGAGTTGGGCTGCGGGTCGGCAGGGTTGTCCCAGTAGCAGAGCGAGCCGTCGGCTTGCAGCTGCCGGCCGATGTAGTTGCACAATTCCTCGGACTGCTCCAGCAGATCGCCGGCGGGCTGGGGCAGTTCGTTGATGGCCAGCACCAGCAGGCCCGCCGCCGCCAGACGGTTGACCGCTACCGACGGCAAGGTCGTATGCCGCATCAATAACTTGGCGTTGGGCACATCGGTGGTCGAGGTTTCGAGCAGCAGCGTCAGCAGCGCCTGCCGGGCGACGGCGGCATGGCGTTCATCGCCGGTGAAGCGGGCGGCACGCGCCAGGGCGAAGGCCGCCCCGGCTTGCCGCAGAAAATGATCGCCGTCGAGCTTGGTCTTGAGGGCTGGCAGAAAGCCGTATTCAAATCGACCGTCGGGCCGGTTGGACCGATAGAGCCAGTCCGCCCCGCGCTGGGCCGCGAGGTACATCTGTTGCTGCAAAGGGGTGAGCTTGGCCAGGTCGCGGCCGGGCGCGGCGGCGGGTTCCGAGAGCGGTCGATTCTGAGGGGCCTGGGCCGGCAGCTGGGGCGGCGGGTTCTGGCCGCGCGTCAGCGAGAAGGTCAACACCCCACCGCACAGGGCCACGAAAGCGAACGCCAGCAGTTTTTCCAGGCGCATGGTCGGGCCTCCTTGCCGCATTGCCCTACTTTCCCGGACGGGAATCCATCCCCGCCGCTTGCTCGGGATAGCCAGTGACTATACTCCCCCGAGCCTTCCGGGATCAACGTCACTGCGCTTCGGTCTTGGTTTCAGCAGGCTTTTCGGCGGCCGGCTTGGTGGGGGCCGGCGGTTCCTGTCCCGCGAGCAGGATGGACCGGACCTGCACCTCGGTGTACGGCTGCCGGTGGCCGCGGAAACGGCGGTAAGTCTTGCGCCGCCGGAACTTCTGAATGTAAGACTTGACGGTCGGGTGGGCGACGACTTCGCCCAGCACCCGCGCCCCGGCTACCAGGGGCTGACCGATCTTGAGATCGTCCTTGGCCGAGTAGAGCAGCACGCGGGGAAACTCGATGCGTTCGCCTTCGTCCACGTCCCGGAAATCCACCCGGACGACATCGCCCTCGCTGACCCGATACTGCCGGGAACCATCCTCGAACACCGCGTACATGACTCTCTCCCGCTGGAGCGGCCTGGAAAACTAGGAAATAGGTAACATAGCAGGGGCAAGCAGCGCTGACCAGTGGTCTTGTGCCGGCGTTGGCCCTCGATCATGCCGAAGGCGGCATGTCCTGGGCCGCCTTTCTGTTCAATTCGTTGCTGCGAGCAATCAGCGATTGAATCAGGGCCCGGACCTCGTCGGACTGCAACACCTGGCGCACCAGGTTGATGAACTCTTCCTCGGTGGCGGCGATGCGCTGATTTCGTCCAGGATCAGCCAGCAGCGCTTGCTGGAGTTGCGACAAGCGCATGGACGTGTTGGGATCGAAGACCCCGGATGAAACTCTGACTGGGTAGATGAAGCCCCGATCGTGTGTTACCGACAAGATCCGCTCGCGATAAAAATGGAGCGATGGAGCGATCAGGTCCAAGTCATGTTGTACCAGTTTATCCGTGGCGGTGGTGCTCACCTTGGCTTGCAGGATGCCCTTGGTCTTCTGGGCCAACGTTGCCTCCTGCGCCTTCAGGATGTCCAGGGGGGGCACCACCTGCACGTCAATATCGCTGGGCCACAAGTCTGGAATTGCTGTCGCCATGTTGCTTGCCTCTCACAAGTTGAACCGAAACAGGATTGGCAGATGATCGGACGCCGTGGCAATTCGCGGCCGGCCTCGATCAGTCAGCAAGGACTCCTGCCCATCGGTATCGATAATCTTCAATTCCACCAAGGAATCCATAATGTCCGGCCGCAGCAGGACTTGATCGAAGATGTTCCAGTATGGATTGCCCGGGCCCGATCCGGAATAGAAGTACGTTCCGGGCGGCCCGGGCGTCCGATCGCCGAAAAGGCCCCACATGGGATTGTAAAAGAAACGATACGGCCTGCCCGCGACAATGCGCACTTCGTTGCGCGCCACGTCCTTGGTCATGACCGCGTTCAAGCCTGGAGCACCGACCATGCCCAGGTCATACGGGTTCATGTTCAAATCGCCGACGAGCAAGGTTCGCTGATGCTTGACCACGTCCTCGACTTCCGCAATCACTCGACACATCACCGTAGTTTGCAGTGCTTGCTCGTCAGGCCGCCACTGTAGCTGGCTTTGGAAGTGAGTGGCTGCCAACAAGACTTCGCAATTCATCGGGGTCATCACGCGCCAGATCGTCAGCCGGCCATCCGATGGATCGTTGAATTGATCGACGATCGACCCCGGTGACAACCTGCTGTAAAGCTGAAGTCGTCTGCCGATGCTGGAGGGGAAATGGTACGTGCCCGCACCCAAATGGTTCAACGTCGACGTGAAATCCGCGGGCTCGAACGCGGATTCCGCGAACAGCAACACATCCACGTCCAGGCCCGCCACCAGGCGCGCCAGGTGAATCCGGATCTGTTCCAGACGGACCTTGCGGTTCGCCTCCTGACGGCCCATCAGGTCCCAGAACAGGAAGGAGATCATGCCCCGTCAACCCACCCGGTACTTCTCCACCACCGCTTCGTCGAGTGTGACGCCCAGGCCCGGCTCCTCCGGCACGGCGATCTCGCCGTCCACGACCGGGAAGCGCTGCTTGGTCAGAGTCTGCCGCAGCGCGCTTTGCTCGACGCAATACTCGAAGTAATGCGTGTTCGGCAGGGCGGCGACGAAGTGCAGCGAAGCCGCGATGTTGACGCCCGTCTTGTAGGAGTGGTTGACGCACAGGCGGTGGCGCTCCGCCGAGTCCCAGCCGATGCGCTTGGAGCGCGCCAGCCCGCCCACGCGCGTCACATCCACCTGCACGACGTCGATCGCGCCCACGTCCATCAGTTGCTGGAATTCCTTGACGTCGCAGACCTCCTCGCCAGCCGCGATGCGCACCGGGCTCTGCGCCGCCAATCGGGCGTAGCCGGCCAGGTTGTCCGGATGCAGCGGCTCCTCCAGCCAGGTCGGGTTGAACTGCTCGAACTGCTTCGCCCGCCGGATGGCGGTGGCGGTGTCCCAGCACAGGCCGGCGTCGATCATCAGTTCCACGTCGGGGCCGAGTCCCTGGCGAGCGGCGCGGACGTGAGCGATGTCGCTGGCCTCGCTCTGGCCCATCGGCCCCCAGCCGAACTTGACGGCACGGAAGCCCTGGGCGGCTAAACGGCGCGCGGTGTTCTCGGTTTCGGCCGGCGTGTCGCCGAAGAGAATCGAAGCGTAGGCCCGAAACTTCTTGCGGAACCCGCCGCCCAGTAGCTGGTAGACCGGCCGCCCGACTGCCTTGCCGACGATGTCCCACAGGGCGATCTCGATACCGCTCATCGCCTGGATGACCGCGCCTTGCCGGCCGTAGTAGATCGAGCCTTCGTACATGCGGTGGATCAGACGGTCGATCTCGAAGGGGTCGTGACCCACGACGCAATCGGCCAGGCCGCGCGCGATCTTGTGCGAGACGGGAGCGTCGATGATCGCCTTGGCCACCGCCGACGATGAATCCGCCTCGCCCACGCCGGTGATGCCCGCGTCGGTGTGGACCTTGACGATCAGGGTTTCCTGGGTGCCGTCGGCGCGCTCGTTGATCGCTGGCAGCCGCAGGAAGATGGCTTCGACCTGGGTGATTTTCATGGTGCGCAATCCGAAATGGGAAACGTAGGTCAGGCTTTCCAGCCTGACGGAAGCGCCCGGGACGCGATCGTTGCCGAGGGTGCTTCCGTCAGGCTGGAAAGCCTGACCTACCTCGCTTGCCGCCGGCGTGACATCAATCGTCCTCGCCGCGGACACCCTCGACGGGCACCACGGTCTTCTCGTCGTCCTCGACCAACACCACCGCCTTGTGCTTCGGCGCGAAGGTCTGGTCGTATTCGCCCGAAGCGACCAGCATGGTCAGCTGGCCGTAGTATTCGATGGCGGCATGCAGGTCGGGAAAAAACGTATCCTCATCCTCGGACTGCGGTTCGCGCCCGATGGCCTTCCAGTCCACTTCCTGGTGCAGTTCGGGCGCTTTGCTCATCGCCAGGTAGAAGCAAGCGCCGGCCAGCGCCAGGATTTCATCGACGTTCTTTGCTTCCGACAGCGGAAAGCCCTCCGACAGCTGCTTGAGCCAGCGTTCGGCCTTGGCTTTGTCGAAGTTGATGGAAATGGCCATGCCGGCGCCTCCGCTCGGTTGGGTGACTCCGCACGGACGGCGGAGCACGGACGCTGGGTATCCGGGGCTTCGAGGTCTGCCCGAAGTGTAAGGGGCGGGAGTCAAGCCGTCAACGGCAGGGGAGCGGCGTGCTAAACCGCGAGCGGCGCGGTGGTCAGTCGAGCAGCTTGCGAAAATCCTCGAAGAGGTACGAACTATCGTGCGGGCCAGCGGAGGCTTCCGGGTGGTACTGCACGCTGAAGATCGGCAGCGTGCGGTGGCGCATGCCTTCCAGCGTGCCGTCGTTCAGATTGATGTGCGTCGGCTCCAGATCGCGCGGCAGGTTGTCCGCGCGCACGGCGAAGCCGTGGTTCTGCGTGGTGATCTCGACCTTCTTGGTCACCTGGTTCAGCACCGGCTGATTCGCGCCGCGGTGGCCGAACTTCAGCTTGAAGGTTTCCGCCCCCAGCGACAGTCCGAGCAGCTGATGCCCCAGGCAGATGCCGAAGATCGGCTTCTTGCCGACCAGCCCGCGAATGGTCTGGCTGGCGTAGTCGAGGGCCGCAGGGTCGCCGGGGCCGTTCGACAGAAAGATACCGTCGGGCTTTTGTGCCAGCACCTCGTCGGCCGTAGCGGTGCCGGGCATCACGGTCACCTTGCAGCCGACTTGCACCAGGCAACGGGGGATGTTCCACTTCATCCCGAAATCCAGGGCGACGACATGCCGGTCCAGCGGCCGGGCGGGCAAGGGCTGCGAGCAGAACTTGCTGTTGAAGCCTTCGTCCCAGACGGAAGCCTTGTCGGGCACCACCTCGCGGACCAGGTCGCGGCCGACGATGCCGGGGCTGGTGCGCGCCTTGTGGACCAGGGAGCCATCGTCCAGGTCCACGGTGGACAGCACGCCGGTCATGGCTCCGCGCACGCGGATGCGTCGGACCAGGGCGCGGGTGTCGATGCCTTCCAGGCCGATGATGCGATTGTCGGCCAGGTACTGTTCCAGGGTGCTGTCCGAGCGGAAGTTGCTGGGCGCGCGCGACAGTTCGCGGACGATGAAGCCCTCGACGTGCGGCCGGCCGGATTCGGTGTCCTCGCGGTTGGTGCCGTAGTTGCCGATCAGCGGATAGGTCATCG
>JAEUIF010000260.1 GCA_016795185.1 Planctomycetia bacterium
TGGGCCGCGCGGCGGGCGACGGCCCGTGGGCCGGGGTGGCGTCCCAGAGGCGCACCACCTTGTCGCTGCCGGCGGAGGCGACCCGGCAGCCGTCGAGGCTGAAGGCGACGCCGTTGACGCTGTCGGTATGGCCGCGCATGGTCAGCACTTCCACGCCGGTTTCGGGGTCGAAGAGTCGCAGGGTGCGGTCCCAGGTGGCGGCCAGGATGCGCCGGCCATCGGGGCTGAAGGTGACGCTGCCCACGCGGCCCGTGCGCGTGCGGATCGAAGGGTGTTCCTTGCCGGCCTGCATGTCCCAGAGCTTGATGATGCCTTCCTTGATGCTGCCGCCCGCCGCCACCAGCCAGCGGCCATCGGAGCTAAACGCGGTCGCCGAGATCGGGAAGAAGCTGTCGAGCGTCACGCTTTCCTTGCCAGTGTCCACGTCCCAGACGATCAGGCGAAACGGATTGGTCGCACCGGCCGCCAACCGCTTGCCATCGGCGCTGAAGGCCAGCGTGCCGACCAGCGCGGTGGACAGCACTTTCAAGGGCTTGCCGGTGCGAGCGTCCCAGAGCCGCACCTCGCCGCCCTTGAGCGGGCTGTAGCCGGCCGAGGCCAGCAGCTGGCCATCCGGGCTATAGACCACGCTCAGCACCTGGGTGCTGTGGCCTTCCAGGACGCGGACTTCCAGTCCGGTATCGCTGTTCCAGATGCGGACGGTGCGGTCATCGCTGGCGGTTGCGAAGTGCCGGCCGTCCGGGCTGTAGCACAGGGCATTGATGCTATCGCTGTGGCCGTCGCAATAGTGCTGGACCTGCTCGCTGACGATGTCCCAGAGCGTGACGCGGTTGTCGTAGCCGGCCGAGGCCACGGTCTTGCCGCGCGGGTCGAAGGCCACCGCCATGACGATCTCGCCGTCGTCGTCCGGTTCGTCGGCTCCGCGCTTTTTCTTCGGCGCACGCAGGGTGCGGCATTCGAGCGGATTCGTCGCGTCCCAGGCCATCACCGCGAGGTTATCGGCCGAGAACAGGCGTTTGCCGTCGGGTGCGTACGCCAGGCCGGTCACGGTCTGTGTCACCCAGCGGAAGGTGTTGAGTTCCTCGCCGTTGGCGGGGTCCCAGAGCTTGATTTCGCCGGGCTTCAGCGAGTCGCCGCTGCACGAGGCCAGCTGGTTGGTCACGCTGAACGCCACGCCATGCACGGTTGAACCGTGGCCGCGCAGCACGCGCACTTCCTGGCCGGTGCCGACGTCCCACAGGCGCACGGTCTTGTCGGAGCTGGCGGAGGCCAGCAACTGGCCGTCACGGCTGAAGGCCAGACCGTTGACCTCGGCGGTGTGGCCGCCGAAGCTGCGCAGCGTCTGGCCATCCAGATTCCAGAGCTTGAGCGACTTGTCCGCGCTGGACGAGGCGGCCAGCTTGCCGTCCAGGCTGAAGGTCAGGCCGGTGACCTTTTCCGTGTGGCCGGCGAAGGTCAGGGGTTGCTGCTTCGGCCGCTCCAGGTTCCAGAGGTAGAAGGCATCGCCGTCGCCGGCCGCCGCCAGCAGCTTGCTGTTAGGGTGAAAGGCGACGACCTTCAGCGGCATCGGTGGGGCGTCGGGCTCCTTCTCGCGCTTCAAGGTCAGCGTGCAGATACCCTGCGGCACCTGCCAGACCTTGACGGTTTCATCGTCGCTGGCGGAAGCCAGGAGCTTGCTGTCGCCGCTGAACGCGACCTGGTTGACCCGGCTGGAATGCTCGAACTTCGCCTGCTCGGTGAAGACTTCGCGCCGCGCGGCCACGTCCCAGACCTTGACGGTCGAGCCGGTGGCGGAGGCCAGCCACTTGCCATCCGGGCTGAGCGCCACGCAGTCTTTGCCGTCGAAGGAGTACAGGCCGCCGCGGCACAGGCGTTTCAGGTAGTCCCATTCCCAGTGGCGCAGCTTCTCCGGAGCGTTGTCGAGCAGCCGCTGCACGCCGAGCACGTCGTTGGCGGCCCATTCGCGCTCGGCCAGCGCGATGCGGTTGAAGTAGAGGTGCAGCTGGGCCTGCTGGAGCGCTGTCTCCTTTTGCAGCCGTTGCTTGGCCTCCTCCTGGCGGGCCAGTTCGGTTTGCTCCAGGGCATGCTCGGCCTGGTCGCGCGCCGTGCGCGCCGACTGCCATTGCCAGGTGACCAGCGCGAAGGCCACGAGGCTGATGAGCAGCACCACGCTGACCGAGCCGGCCACGACGGGATACCGGCGCGCCCACTTGACGCCACGCTCCCACAGACCGATGGGCCGGGCGCTGACGGGCCGCCCTTCGCGGTAGGCGCACAGGTCTTCGGCCAGCGCCAGGGCCGTCTGGTAGCGGCGGGCCGGCTCCT
>JAEUIF010000261.1 GCA_016795185.1 Planctomycetia bacterium
GACCCGCCCCGCCGCCGACCCCCCGCGCCCGCTGGCCGGTGTCCGTCGTCGCGGCGCCGCCTAGTGCCGGGGGGGCATGTGGGGCTGGACAGCCCGACGTACTCCAGCCGGTCGCCTGCAAGGGCCCCCCACCATGACCGCACGACGCTTCCCCTTCTTCGCCGTCATGCTTCTGCTCCAGGCCAACCTGGCCTGGGCCGACGCCCCCACCGCTTCGTATATCTTCCCGGCGGGTGGGCAGCGCGGCACCCACGTGGCCTTCAAGGTCGGTGGCGCGAACCTGTTCCAGTCGTGCGGCTTCGAGATGCTCGGCGCGGGCATTCAGGCGCCGAAGACCTTGCAGCGCACCTCCACGCTCTGGCTGGAAGGCCCGGTGCTGCCGTTGCCCGATTCGCAGCAGGCCGAGGACTATCCCAAGGACATGGCCGGCAAGCTGAGCATCGCCACGGATGCCGATTTGGGCCTGCGTTCCTGGCGTGTCTGGACCTCGCAGGGGGCGACGCCGGCGCTGCGTTTCCTGGTCGGCGAGTTGCCTGAGACGATCGAGGAAGAAGTGGCAGGCGATCCGGTGCCAGTGCCCGTCAAGCTGCCCATCACCGTGAACGGCCGCATCTTCCCGCGCGAGGATGTGGACGTCTGGGCGTTCCCCGCTACCAAGGGCCAGACCATCGCGGCCGAAGTCCACGCCGCCCGCCTGGGTAGCCCGCTCGATGCCCGCCTCGAAGTCCTCGATCCGCACGGCCGGCCGCTGGCCGAGAACGACGATGCGGCCGGCGCGGATTCGTTCGTGTGCTTCACCGCGCCGGAGGACGGTACCTATTCGCTGCGGATTCACGACATTCAGTTCAAGGGCGGCCCGGCCTACGTTTATCGCTTGACCGTACAAGCTCGACCGCACGTCGCGCACTGGTTCCCGCTCGGCGGACGCCGGGGCAGCAAGCTGGCGCTCGACCTGGGCGGGCAGGGGTTGACCGAGCCGCGCGCCGAAGTGACCCTGCCGGCGGACGACCGGCGCGAGTTCCATCATCGGGTTACCGTGGGCGGCCAGGCGAGCAATCCGCTGATGCTGGAGATCGACGACCTGCCGGAACACTTGCAAACGCCCGCCGCCGAGCAACCGCTGGCCGTGCCCGCGATCCTGAATGGCCGCATCGCGAAAGCCGGTCAGGTCGATGCGTGGGCGATTGCCGCCCGCAAGGGCGAAGTCCTCGACCTGGACCTGCGGGCCGCACGACTCGGTTCCCCGCTGTGCGCCGTGCTGACGGTTTTCGACAGCACTGGCAAGGAACTGGCGCGGGCCGAGAACGTCGGCGGCCCTGCCGATCCGCAGCTGCGCTTCACACCGCCGGCCGACGGCACCTACACGCTGAAGGTCGAGGAACGCTTTCGCGGCCGGGGCAGTCCGGCCCATGCCTATCGCCTGCGCGTCGCGCCGCCGTCCGCGCCCGACTTCCGCCTGACGCTGGCCAGCGATGCGGTGACGCTGCCGCGCGGCGGTACGGTCAAGCTCAAGGTCAACGCCGAGCGCCTGGGCGGCTTCGCCGAAGCCATCGCCCTCGAAATCGACGGCCTGCCCACGGGCGTCACCGCGACCGGCACCACGATTGCCGCCAAGCAAGCGACGGTCGATGTCACGTTGAAAGCGGAAGCGCCCGCCGTTATCGCGGCCAGTCGAGTAACCATTCGCGGCAGCGCCCGCATCGGCGAGGCGACCCTGACGCGCACCGCCACGCTGCCGCCCGTGCGCGGGTTGCCCGACATCGATAGCGTGCTGCTCGGCGTCGCGCTGCCCACCCCGTTCAAGATCGTGGGCGACTACGACATGCGCTGGGCATCGCGCGGCACCACGCACGAACGCAAGTACCGCATCGAGCGCACCGGCTACGATGGTGCCATCGAAGTGGGCCTCGCGGATCGCCAGGCTCGGCACCTGCAAGGCGTCACCGGGCCGAACATCACCGTGCCCGCCGGCGCGACCGAGTTCAGCTATCGCGTCTACCTGCCGCCGTGGATGGAGACCGGCCGCACCTGCCGGGTGTGCGTGGCCGGCGTGGCCGTGGTCAAGGACGCGGACGGCACGGAGCATACTGTCAGCTTCAGCTCGACGAACCAGAACGAGCAGATCGTGGCCGTGGTCGAACCGGGCCGGCTGGGCATCGAGGCAGCCCCCGGCTCCCTGGCCGTGGAGCCCGGTCAATCCGGTGAACTGACCGTGCAGATCGCGCGGGGCAAGGGCTTGCAAGGCACGGTCAAGCTGGAGTTGGTCCTGCCCGCGCACTGGCGCGGCATCAGCGCTGAACCCGTCACCATCGCCGCCGATCAGACGAGCGCCCGTTTCACGGTACGTTTCGCGGCGGACGCGCGCGGCCCGTTCAACATGCCCGCGACCGTGCGCGCCACGCTCACCGAGAAGGGCCTGCCCATCGTCGCGGAAACCCAGCTGACGCTTCAAGGGCAGCGGTGAGTTGCCGCCGTTTTCTCTCGCGGACCTTGCGCTCCGCATCCCATTCCTGGAATAGCTGATAGCTGATGGCTGACAGCTATCAGCTATTCTGCTTCGTTCGTTGCGGTGTATGGTCGGAGCGTTGGGCAACCATACCGCTTCACCACATCAAGCCCGTTGATGTACAATCACCTGACGGCCAGTGAACCGATCTCGCCCGGACGGAACGCGACGAATGACAGTGCAAGCAGCTGCGGACCTCGCCGCCCTCGACGCGCGCATCAACGCCATCCTGCCGCCACAATACCAGGGGTGCTATCAGTCGGTCAGTCCGAACTCAATGGGCTCGGCCGCGCTGAAATACGGTGCCGATGGCCGCGTGACTTGGGACGACATCTGGACTAGCTTCTGCGACCTGGCGCTGGCCGGCGGGCCGCCCCATCGCGGCACACTGCTGGAACCGGCCAGCGCGGAGGAGGTCGCCGCCGAGCCGGTGAAGTACCAGCAAGTGGTCGAGGAGATCGGCCGGGGACTCTGGCTGGTCATCAAGCTGCCGGTGCTGCCGCGCCAGGCTCCGGGCTGGCTCGGGCTGGTCTGCCAGAACGAAGGCATGGCCGCCTGGCTGCTGCGCGCCGTCACCGCCGAGAACGTGGCCGCCCGGCAACAACGAAACATCCTGCTATTGCCCGCCGGCCCGCACTTTCGGCTCGCGAAGGAAATCAAGAACGTCATCACGGCGGCGGCGAAGAGTTGCCATCACTGGATGTCGCACATGTCGGCCGAGGAGCAGGCAACGGCCGCCGCGGTCTTCTTGCAGCAGGCGAACGGCAGCGAACTGCTGCAACCGACATCCGCCGAGTTCATCCGCGCCCGACCGGAGGAGTATCGCGCTGCCGTGAGCCAGGTCGTCGCGGGGATTCACGCAGCCACCGGCTGGCCCGTGACAGCGAGCCTCAATAGCGGCTGGGTGAACGTGCAGTGCCCCACCGTGGAAGCCGCCGTCTGGTTGCTGCGTGCGGTCATCGTCGAGAACGTGCTGGCGCGGCGCGAGGAAAATCAACTCTGCCTGCCGGTGAATCCCAGCGGAGAAACGGAGCCGGGGACGGCGCGCCTCGTGCGCGTCTTCGCCCATGCCGGGCGGTTATGGCAACTCCAGACCGGCGCGCTCCGCCCTTGACAAGCTCTCTATCCCGCCTTCACAATCATCATCTGCATCTTTTGCAAGCGTCATTCGGTTCGATGTTCGTAGTTCCGCCTTCAGGCGGTCGAGTCGCTCGCCGCCTGAAGGCGGAACTACGAACGGGGCTTTCAGCGCGAAATGCGCGTCGCCCGCGAACGAACTACGGTACAGGGTCGCCTCCCTTTTCTATCGAGGCCCGGCGCAATCATGCCACTGACTCCCACGCAACGGCCGACGCGGGAATGGCCGCTTCTGGTGCTGGCCGTCGCCCTCGTCGGCGCGGTTTGCATTCCGGTCTGGCAATGGTCCACTGGCGGCGATACCTCCGCCTTCCGGTGGGCGCACTGGTCGCCCGAACGCCTGGGCCGGCTGCTGCTCGGCCCCGAACAGATTGCCTGCTACTGTGCGTTCACCTGGGCCTGCTTCATTCTGCTCGGCCGCTACAAGGAAGTGCTGCGGCAGCGGCGGGCCTTCCGCCTGGGTTTGCTGCCGACCGAGGAGGGCATCCGCATCCTGCCCGAGGACGCCCGTCCGCTGCTGCGTAAAGTCGAGCAGCTGTCCAGCCGGGGGCCGTACATCCTGGCCAACATGATCCGCCTGGCGCTGAACAAGTACGCCGCCAGCCGCTCCAGCCCGGACGCCACGGAAACCGTCCGCGTGCAAGCGGAAGTCGATCAATCGCGGCTGGTGACGAGCATGTCCACGGTCCACTACCTGGCGTGGGCGATTCCCGCGCTGGGCTTTCTCGGCACGGTGCGCGGCCTGGCGGGCAGCCTGAGCATGGCCGGCCAGACCGATGCGGAGATTCAAAAATTCATCGAGGATGCGACGCGCCACCTCAACGTCGCTTTCGACTGCACCCTGATCGCGCTCCTGCTCAGCCTCTTCCTGATGTTTCTCATCCACCTCGTCCAGCGCGACGAGGAAGCGCTGGTCATCGATTGCCAGCAGTATTGCCTGGAACACCTCATCAACCGGCTCTACGATCCGGAACCCGTCAACGCCCCGCCCGCGCCCGTGGCGGGCAACCCGGCCTGGGAAATGCCGTCGCGGTCCGTCCCCACCACGACGAGGGCCCTGCGATGACGCTGTTTGCCGGTCTGGACCTGAACGCCAGCCGCGTGCGGGGCGTGAGCGGTTCGGCCACGCTAACGCCGCGCCTGCTGACGCTCGACGCGGAAACGCGCGGCGAGTTGCCGTTGTCGATCAGCCTGGAGAATCGCCGGCCGGAGGTCGGCACCGCCGGCGCGCGCATCTGCCGGCGCTTGCCCTACCTGACCTGCGATAACTTTCTACCGCACCTGGGCGCGCCGCGCCAGTGGACCGCCGGCCGCCATCGCCTGGACGCCGGCCAGGCGCTGGCGCTGGCCTTCAAGCAACTGAAGCCCAGCCTTGCTGAGTGCAAGAGCGCGGCGGCGGCCCTGCCCGCGTACCTGACGCGCGACCAGGGCAAGCTCTTCCTGGACCTGGCGAAGCAGGCGAAGCTGCCAGCGCTGAACTGGATCGCAGCGCCTCTGGCCGTCGCCTGGGCCGCACGGAGCGAGCGCCCCTGGTACGGCCTGGCCCTGGTGCTCGACGTGGACGACCACGCGCTGACCTGGCATGCCGTGCAGGTGGATGAACCGCCCGCCACGCCGCAAGCACGCTTGCTGGCCGAACAGCTCGCGCCGACGCTGAGCCTGCGCGCCTGGAAGGACCGCATCTTGACGGGCATCGCCGACCGCTGCGTGCGCCACAGCCGGCGCGACCCGCGTGCTTCCGCGACGGCCGAGCAGATGCTGTATGAGCAATTCGACCGGGCGCTGGAAGCCTACGCGACCGGCGGCGTCGTCCCGCTGGTGGTGCAGACCGACCACTGGTATCAAGACCTGGTGCTGCAACCGGAAGAACTCGAACACTACTGCCAGGCGCTGGCCCGGCAAGCCATCGGCGGCTTGCCGGAATTGCTCGCCGCCGCGGCAGCCGACCAGCCGCCGGTGCTGATCCTGGCCACCGCCACCGCGGCGCGCTTGCCCGGATTGCTCCGGGCGCTGGAACAGCACAGCGGGCCGCGCACCCGCTTGCTGTCCCTGCCGCCGGACGCCGTCGCCCGCGCCGCGCTCGACCTCGCGGCGCGCTGGCACGAAGGCTCGCTGCCGCGCGGCCCGCTGGACCGCACGCTGCCGTTGCCGAAAAGCACGCCGCTGGTGCGCGGGCCGGCCCCGGATTTGCCATCGCGCGGCCGGCTGCCGTCGCACGGGCCGAACCGGCTGCGTTCGCAGGACGACGACTTCAGCATTCGGATCGATGAATGAACCATAGCCCCTCTCCCCTGGC
>JAEUIF010000291.1 GCA_016795185.1 Planctomycetia bacterium
CGAATCGGTGAATCTCCACTGCTGCTGCTATTTGGTCCGGGTGCAAGTCCCTGTGAGGGGCTGCCTGATGTACGGCGGGCTTTCCAGCCCGACACGGCGCGCCCGTGGCTGGCCGCACCCGCTCGACGACACCGCGAATCGCCGGCGCTGCGTGTCGGGCTGGAAAGCCCGACGTACGGCTGGCGGTAACGTAATCACTCCTGGGACACTGCACCAGGCAGGTTCCCGCAGGATTCAATGACCTTTGATTCAATGGGGCATGGGAGCACGGAGCGATGCCCATGCCCACGCAAAGCCGTGGGCATGGCACCCGCCAGTCTCCGTTGAACCACGGGTCTCTTGTGGGAGCTTAGGCTTTCCCGAGGTCGGAATCCATCAGGAATTGGAACCGGGGCAGGAAAGCAGGTGGTCGAGCCGTTCCCGGAAGGCGCGGCCCTGGGCATCGTCGCCGACCGTGTCGCAGAGATCGATCAGGCGGTGCAGCCAGCAGGTACATGCGATGGCCGCGGCGGGCAGTTCGCGGATCAGCCGGTGGGCATGCTCGGCCCGGCCCAGGTCGGCCAGGAGCATGGCCAGGTTGATGCGATACGGCAGCAGTTCCGGGGCCAGCTGATGCGCCCGCACCAAATGACGCAGGTAGCACTCGGACGGGTAGTCGAGCTTGGCCATGTAGTAGGCCAACCCAAAGTAGGCGGCATGATGCGTGGGCTGCAAGCGCGCCAGTTTCCGGCAGACTTGCAACGCCGTCCAGTATTCGCCCAGACGCCCCAGGCCGGTGGCGACCTTGGGCAACAGCGAGGACGGGCAGCGGTCGTCCTGGAGCAAGCTGACATACAGTGCGCGCGCCAGCTCGGAGTCGCCGGTCTGGGAGTACGCGCCGGCCAGGGCACAGCGCGACAGCGGTTGCAACGGCGCCAGGGTCTGTGCCGTCTCCAGGGCGCGGCGGGCAGCGGCCAGGTCGCCGAGGAACCAGGAGGCCGCGCCGTGCAGCTGCCAGAGCAAACCGTCATCGGGAAAGTCTGCGAGCCCCCGGCGTGCCAGGGCATCGCTCTCGGCGTATTGCTGGTGGTGAAAGCACTCCAGGCAGCGGGCGGCCCAGTCGGCGGCAGACATGGCAGGACTCCAGCGGCGTTTTTATTGAGAATAAATCTCAACAACTCGGCTCATCTTAACCGCGTTTCCCGCGCCGTCAAGAGACTGTCTCCCAAATAATCGAGCAATCTTGCTTCTCCGCCAGAATTCAAAAAAATTCGACAACCGCCTCGGAATCTAGTTGACATTGAATCTCAATATCAGAATAATGTCCGCAACTCCCCTTCCCGGCGAGCGGAGCCTGCGAGGGCTGCGCGGCACGAGGCCGCGAGGAACCGACCCCCGCTCGTGCGGGACCTTTTTTCGGGGACCAAGGCCCCGCGACGTTTCCAGAGAGTCACTGCCGCCATGCCGGAAACGAACCCACCCATCGAGCCCCCCAAGCCGTCCGCCGCGCCGCTCATCACCGTCGACGCGCGCGCCCTGTTCCAGGGCCAGCGCGAAATCCAGATCGAGCACGAAGGCGTCCGCTATCGCCTGCGCATTACCCGACGCAACAAATTGATTTTGCAAAAGTGAGAAGCGGCGCTGACCGAAGCCGCGCCGTCTGATTCTTTACCGCGAAGCGGTTACACTCCACAGCCCAGGGTCGCGCAGCGCACCCTGGGACCGAGAGCGTCGGCAAACGAACTACCCCGAAGGGGTTGGACAAGGCGCAACGCAGGGCTTGTCCAACCCCTTCGGGGTAGCGGATCAAAGTTCGCTGCTTTCCCAGGGTGCGCTGCGCGACCCTGGGCTGTGGAGTACAACCGCTTCGCGGTAAGGCGATACGCCTCGCCCGGTAGCTTACTCCACCGCTTCGCGGTAAGGCGATACGCCTCGCCCGGCAGCTTACTCCACCGCTCCGATGATCAGGCAGCAGTTGTGCCCGCCGAAGCCGAAGCTGTTGGACATGGCCCGCCGCACCCGCGTCTCGCGCGCCGTGTTGGGCACGTAGTCGAGATCGCATTCCGGGTCGGGGGTCTGGTAGTTGATGGTCGGATGGATGACGCCGCGGGCAATCGTCAGCGCCGTGGCAATCAGTTCCACACCGCCGGAAGCGCCCAGCGTGTGGCCGATCATGCTCTTGGTGCTGCTGACCGCGACCTTCTTGGCGTGCGCGCCGAGCACTTGCTTCATGGCCTTGGTTTCGGCCTCGTCGCCGAGCGGCGTGCTGGTGCCGTGCGCGTTGATGTACTGGACGTCTTCGGGGTTCAGCTTTGCGTCCTTGAGTGCGAACTGCATGGCGTGGGCCGCGCCCGCGCCGCAGGGATGCGGCGCGGTGATGTGATGCGCGTCGCCGGTCGCGCCCGCGCCGAGCACCTCGGCGTAGATGCGCGCGTTGCGCTTCCGGGCGTGTTCGAGTTCTTCAAAGACGAGGATGCCAGCGCCCTCGGATAGCACGAAGCCGTCGCGGTCCTTGTCGAAGGGCCGGCTAGCGCCTTGCGGGTTGTCGTGGCGGGTGGAGAGAGCGCGCGCCGCGATGAAGCCGCCCAGGCCCATCGCGGTGATCGACGATTCCGCGCCGCCAGTGACGACGAGGTCCGTGTAGCCCCACTGGATCGAGCGCAGCGCATCGGTCATGGCGTTGGCGGCGCTGGCGCAGGCGGTGGCCACGCCCGTGTTCGGGCCGGCCAGGCCGAAGTGGATCGAGACGTTGCCGGCGGCGGCGTTGAGCATCAGCTTGGGGATCACGTAGGGGCTGAGCCGCCCTGGCCCATGCTGCATGTAGCGGGTGTGCTGCTCCTCGAACTCGTTCAGGCCGCCGATGCCGCTGCCGATGATGACGCCGCAGCGGTACGGGTCTTCCTTGGAGATGTCCAGACCGCTGTCCTTCATCGCCTCGATGGAGGCGATCATCGCGAACTGGGCGAAGCGGTCCAGGTGGCGAACCGTCTTCGTATCGAGCTGTTGTTCCGGGTGGAAGTCCTTCACCTCGCCGCCGAAGCGGACCTTGAAGGCGGTGGTGTCGAACTGCTCGATGGGGCCGATGCCGCTGCGGCCGGCCAGCAGACCTTTCCAGTAGGTCTCCAGGTCGCTGCCGATCGGCGTTAGCGCGCCCATGCCCGTGATGACGACGCGGCGGGTCATTTCTTGGCCAGCTCCCGTTCGATGTATTCAATGGCCTCGCCGACCGTTTTGATTTTCTCGGCCTGCTCGTCCGGAATGGTGATCTCGAACTCTTCTTCCAGTTCCATGACCAGCTCGACGATGTCGAGCGAATCGGCGCCCATGTCGTCGATGAACGACGTGGTGCGCGTGACCTGTTCTTTGTTGACGCCCAGGTTCTCGCAGACGATGTCGATGACTCGTTCTTCCACGGAAGCCACGATGAGGTCCTCCAAGGCGGAAACCGGCCGGCCCGCGCATCGGGGCGGTACACCGCCACGTTCCACCCGCGCAAGGTTTATCTACCACAGCGCCCACGCACCGGGCAAGGGAACTTGCACTTGGCGCAAGGCGAGCAATTCAGGCGAAGGGCGGTACGGCGCTAAAGCAGAAAATCTATGAAGGCCAAGGAGAAACGGACAGAGGCCAATTTCCAGCCGTCCGCGTGCCGGTCCCACACCGCGCCGCTAAGTTAGTTGATACTATCTTATCATCGGCGGGGCGTCAACGAATCTTGACCGGCGTAGCGGGAG
>JAEUIF010000349.1 GCA_016795185.1 Planctomycetia bacterium
GTCGAAGATCCGGCCGGTCCTGATCGAGAAACGCTATCAATGTCATGCGGCCGCCAAGCAGCGTGGTGGTCTGCGGCTCGACTCCAAGGAGGCCGTTCTCAAAGGTGGTGACGGCGGACCAGCGCTGGTGCCGGGAAAGCCCAACGACAGCGCGATCCTGAACGCGCTGCGCCATCAAGATCTCAAGATGCCGCCGCAGGGCAAGATGTCGGATGCTGTGATTGCCGACTTCGCCCGCTGGATCGAACTTGGGGCGCCCGATCCGCGCGACGGTCGTCCGGTGGAAGGGAAAGCGATCGACTGGAGCAAGGCACGCCAGTTCTGGTCCTTCCAGCCGCCGCGCCCGCCCGAGATACCAAAGGTGCGCGATGGTCTGTGGCCAAAGAACGCCATCGACCGCTTCATCCTCGCTCGCCTGAAAGCCGAAGGCTTGCGGCCGGCTCCGCCGGCGGGCAAGCGCGACTTGATCCGCCGCGCCACCTTTGACCTGATCGGTTTGCCGCCAACACCCGAGGTGGTCGAGGCCTTCGTTAAAGATGAGTCGCCGGAAGTCTTTGCCCAGGTCGTCGACCGCCTGCTGGCCAGCCCGCACTATGGCGAACGTTGGGGGCGCCACTGGCTGGACGTTGCCTGCTACGCGGAGGACCAGGCCCACCTGTTCGCCGTCAAGCCGAACACCAGCGCGCATCGCTACCGCGACTGGGTCATTGCCGCCTTCAATGACGATATGCCCTATGACCGCTTCGGGAAGTTTCAGATTGCGGCCGACCTGCTGCTGAGCGACGATGCCCAGCGCATGCAGCACCTCCCCGCCCTCGGCTATTTCGGCCTGGGAGCGCAGTATTACAAGGACAACAGCGAGATTACCAAGGCGCTGGCGGACGAGCTGGATGAGCGCATCGACACGCTGTCGCGCGGCATGCTGGCCCTGACGGTTGCCCTGTGCCCGCTGCCACGATCACAAGTATGACCCCGTACCCACCGACGACTATTGCTCGCTGGCCGGCATCTTCAACAGTTCCCGACTGACGGACCTGCCGCTGGCCAAGCGGGAGGATGTACGGCGTTATGAGGAGCGACTGCCGCTGGCGCGCGCGGCCGAAAGACAGCTGAAAGACTTCCTGGCCACCCAGAAAGCGCCGTTCCATCAGGAACAAGCCGCCGAAACTGTCCGCTATATGAAAGCTGTCCGGACCATGCAGGCGCGGAGCCAGAAGGAGCCCAAGTGGTCAGCGGACGACCAGGCACTCATCGCCTCCCTGGAGATGGCCTTCCGCATGCAGACCGAGGCGCGGGAAGTATTCGACCTCAGCCGGGAACCGCTGGCAATCCGCGAACTGTACGGGAGCAGCCCCTCCGCCGACGCCTGCCTAACGGCGCGGCGCCCGGCGGAGCGCGGCGTCCGCATGGTGCAGGTCTTTTCCAGCAGCGACCAAGGCTGGGACGACCACAAGGACATTCTGGCTCGGAGGAACCGCCGAACTACTTGCTCCAGCTCCACCCGGAGATTTATGCCGAAGAACAGGCCCGCGTCGCCCAGCGCTTCCCCGCGCCCCGCGCCCCGCGCACCCATCTCGACGCGCGGCCCGATGGCGAGAGCGTCCCGCAGTAGCCCACCAGGGCCGGCCAGCTGTCTGGCCGGTCCTGGTCCCTCCGTGGCGCTATGGCTCTACCCATCCCGCGTGCTAACCGCCGTGTGTGGCCCGGGCATTGCTGTCCCGGTCGATGAAGGGCAGCAGCCTCAGCATCATCCGTCTTCGCGCTGTATGGTCACCTCAACTTATGAATGGAGTTCGCCATGCACTTCGTCCGCGAGTTTAACGGCCAGATCATCCGCCGGACCATCCGCGTCGGGGACCAGGTGGCCGTCGTCCTGAAGAGTCCCGAGAAAGGCCAGTCCAGTCAACGGCTGCTGCTGTCCGTGGCCGACTACCGAGCCGGGCTCAAGATCAAACGGGGCCGCCCAGCATCTGGCGGCAGTCACATCGTGAGTCCGTTCCCGACGGCATGCCGGCCTTCCGGCCGGCACGCTGCCGGATGCCGCTGAAAAAGTTGTCCATCCTCTTGGAGACCACGTCCATGCCTGAATCCACCCCAGCGAAGTCCGATTCCGCGGCCAAGGAAGCGCTCTCCGAGGCGCAACGAGACTTTGCCAAAGTGCTGGGGCGCCTGCTCGCCCAGCGCTGGCACGAGGAACACCGGCAGCCGAGGCCAACCACACGCACCTCAATCGAAGGGCCATCCCCGGACCCGAAGTGACCGCTCGCGGAGCTGACCGATTTGCAGAGACCGCTCGGGGAGCGTAGAATGGAAATGGAGATAAAGGTTGCTGCTTCCCAGCGAAAAGGATTTCGCCATGCGACTCAATTCCGACCAGCGCCGCGACGTCGAGGCTCTCCTCATCCCTATTATTCAGGATGCGCACCGCCAGGCAGACGCCGTCGGCGCGTTCCTGGATGCCCTGGGTGTCCTGCCGCCTAAGAAGAACGGCAAACGCCCGCGGGTCTACCTGTCGGCCGACCTGCTTCACAAGGTCGCGGCACTGGTCTACATCCACCAGTGGAAGCAAGCGCGCTGGCGGCCCTGCTTGCCGGCTGAGCTGCCGCCCTCTCGTGCTATCCTGGAGGACACGCTCGGCGTGCCGCCACGGCGCAAGCCACGCTACTCGGGCCACCAGCTGGCACGAAGTGTCTTGCACACGCACCTGAGCCGGATGGCCTGGACTCGGCTGCCGGCCGCGCAGTCTGACGTGGCGGTTGCCTCTCGTGTCCCATCGGATCAGACTCTGAGCGCCGTGGCCGACTTCCTCTGGGAGTTTCGCCATCTGGCCAAGTAAACTGAGAACGGAACCGAGGAAACCCTGTCATGTCCGCTCGTACCACCAATGAAGGCCGCGTCTACCTGCGGCGCAGCCTCTCCAAGCAGG
>JAEUIF010000665.1 GCA_016795185.1 Planctomycetia bacterium
CCTCGGTGCCCGCCCATCTGGGGCGGGCGAAGGCTTTCATCGCGCTGCGCGACTAGAAGCAGGCGCGCGAGGACTGCGTGCAAGCCCTGTAGCTGGACCGAGTTGACCGTCAGCCGAACTTCCTCCTCGGTCAGATCTGCCTGGCCGAGGATTCCTGGGAGAAAGCACAGGAGCACTTCCTGCTCGCCCTGGACGATCAGAAACCCGATGCCGAGCTGCACGTCCAGCGCG
Source organism: Planctomycetia bacterium (assembly GCA_016795185.1). Taxonomy (GTDB): domain Bacteria; phylum Planctomycetota; class Planctomycetia; order Gemmatales; family Gemmataceae; genus JAGVLI01. The sequence continues at coordinate 232 of JAEUIF010000665.1, forward strand.
GCTGGGCACGCTACCTGAGCGGCGCGCTGGACCGGGCCGTCGAGGACTTTCGCAAGGCGGTCAGCATCGACCCCAAGCATGCGCTGGGCCACGCCCACCTCGGACTGGCGCTGGCCGCACAGAAGAAGTACGACGATGCCCTGGCAGCCAGCACCCGCGCCGTCGAACTGGACGCCCGGCAGCCTCAGGTGCAGCGCGAGCGCGGCGAGGTCTACCGACTGCTGGCCGTCGATCCGGCCGCCCGACCGCGCGACCTCAAGCCCGGCCTGGAAGCCTACGGCAAGGCGCTGGAACTGGACCCGCGCGACGCCTACAGCCTGGTCGGGCGCGCGAAGCTGCACGCCTGGCTGGGCGCGCCGAAGAAAGCCATCGACGACCTGCTGCCCGCCATCAAGCTGAATCGCGACGCAGTCAAGGATGCACCGTCCGCGCGCGTCACGCAGCGCCTGAACACGGAATGCGCCGACATCTACTTTCACCTCGGCAAGGCGCAGGCAGCACTCGGCAACCACGACAAGGCCATCGGCGAGTTTGACCGCGCCCTGGAAACCTGCTCCCGCTTCGACGACAAGCCGCTGCGCACGCAGATTCGCGAGGAGCGCGGCCTGAGCCACCTGCAACTGAAGCAACCCGATAAAGCGGTGGAAGACTTCGACGACGCTCTCGACCTGAATCGCAACAACGCCCGTGCTCACGCCTTCAAGGGCTACGCACTGCACCTGCTCAAGCGCAACGACCAGGCCAAGCCCCTCCTCGCGGACGCCATCATCCTCAGCAATCAGCAATGGGGCTGGCCCTATCTGGCGCGCAGCCTGGCGAACCGGGCCATCGGGCTGTTGAAAGAAGAGGAGGCCGACCGCCTCAAGGCCAAGCAACTGGGGTGTACCGTGTTGTTTCCAGTGCGCTGAGGCGTTGGACGGCGAGCGGCGGGGTTTATCCCCGCCGTGAACGACCAGCGATTCGCACGGCGGGGCTCAACCCCGCCGCTCGCTCGGTTCCTCAACTCCCGCCGGCGCAGGCGGCTTCCAGCAACGAGACGATTTGCTCCACCTGTTCGGGGTCGTTGAACACGCGTCGCGCCGCCCGCAGGCGTTCCTGCCACCAGATACGGGCAAATTCCTGGGCATCCTCGCCCATTTCAGCGCGCATCCGGTCCAGTTCTTCCTGTTCTTCCGGAGTCAGCCGCAGCTGGTTGTTCTCGTCGAGGGAGGGTGATTTACGGCGTCGGGTGGGCTTCGCTTGCAGGCGAGCCAGCTTGCGGCGGGCGTAGTCGAGGGCGGTCAGGCCGGCTTCGTCCATCTGATTCGGATCAGCGCCGGCCTGGAGCAACGCGCGCACCGTCGCCGCACTGGGGCAGAAACTCCGCACGTTGGCGATCAGCGGCGTGCGGTTGCGGGCGAAGGTGCAATTCGGGTCGATGCCCCACGACAACCGTTCGGCGACCAGATCGGCGTCGCCCCGCTTGGCGGCGAGGTAAAGCAACTTCTCGAACTGGCGGCGGTGCTTCGGATCGCGCGCCTTGCTGCGAAAATCGTCCATGCGGGTCATTGTAGCGGCTGCCGGGGCGCGCCATACAATCATTCCGTCCCAGCCTCTATCCCAGAGCATCGCGATGCCTCTG
>JAEUIF010000396.1 GCA_016795185.1 Planctomycetia bacterium
CCAAACCTCTGGTCGAACAAGAAGTCTCCGGCACTGACACCAGGGAGTTGGGCTTGGAGGTTCGTCGTTTAGCCTTCAGGCGGCGAGCGACTCGCCGCCTGAAGGCGAAACGACGAACTCGAACCCTCATCCCCCTGGCACCGGCGGGGCCGCCTTGACCACCGGCCCGACCGGCATGTCGATCACTTTCGGTGTGACAGTGCCGCCGGCGCGCACGCGCTGCAACCCGCTGACCACCAGGCGCTCGCCGGGCTTCAAGCCTTCCTGGATTACACGCAGGCCGTCTTCCTGCAAGCGGCCGGCCTTCACCGGGCGGTACTCGACCTGATTGTTCGCGCCGATCACGTAAACGAACTTCTGCCCCTGGTCGGTGCCCAGCGCCTGCTCGGCCACCAGCACGGCCCGGTACTGCTGTCCCAGCGGGAAACGCACGCGAATGAACATGCCAGCCTTGATCGGCCGGCGCGGCTCGGTGAACTGCGCCCGCATCCACATGGAGCCCGTACCCGTATCGAGCTTGTTGTCCACGAAGTTGACGACGCCGGCATGCGGGAAGCCGTCCTCGTCAGCCAGGCCGATCTGCACCGCGACGCGGTCGCTGAGGCTGAACGCCAGCTTGCCTTCGCGCAGCAATTGCCGCAGCAGGGTGCGTTCATCCACGTCGAAGTAGGCGTACATGGGAGCTTCGGCGACCAGAACGGTCAGGATGGTTTCATCCGCCTTGACGAGATTGCCCGGATCGACCAGTCGCCGGCTGATGCGGCCGGCGAACGGGGCGCGCACATCGGTGTAGCTCAGGTTCAGCCGCGCCAGTTCCACGTTGGCATCGGCCACGCCGACAGATGCCTTCGCCTCATCGCGGTCGCCGCGCAGCCGGTCGTACTCCTCGCGGCCGATCGCCTGCTTCACGAACAGGCCCTGCGCCCGCTCAAAATCGCTCTCCAGCCGCCGCAACCGGGCATGGGCTTGCACCAGGCCGGCTTCGGCCCGCGCCAGTTCCGCGCGATAGGGCTTGGGGTCGATGTGGAACAGCACATCGTCCTTCTTGACCAGTTCCCCCTCCAGGAACGGCGACTCTTCGAGGTAGCCGGTGACGCGCGAGCGCAGTTCCACGCGGTTGGAAGCCTCGGTACGGCCGGTGAAAACTTCGTAGTCCGTCACCGGATGCACCAGCGGCGTGCTGACCAGTACTTCCGGCGGAGGCGGCGGCCCCTTGGCGGCTTGCTCGCCCTTGCAACCGGCCAGCAGCAGGCACCCCAGGACCAGGCCAGTCAGCGGGATGCAGCGAGTCATGTCGAGTTCCTCCAGGCGGGCTGGGGCGGAGCGCACTCGCGGTTGGTTGGTGCCTTGCCCCTGGCGAGAGAGGCTCTGAATGCAGTCAGTCCTTCAAGCGGCGGGCAGTCTGGCGTTCCGTATCGCTGAGGATGCCGTGAAACACGATGTCGATGATCTCCTGGGCGGCTTGCGCTGGCGTCTGCCGCCGGCCGGCCATGTAGCTGACGAACATCGTGCCGTACACCAGGTCGCCGAGCACGTTCGTGATCCGTTCCACCGGCATCGGCCGCACGCGCCCGGCGGCGATCAGTTCGCGGTACACGACCCGCCAGCGTTCGGTGTTGGCTTCCCGATGCACGAAAAACGTCGGCTTCTTACGGTCCC
>JAEUIF010000672.1 GCA_016795185.1 Planctomycetia bacterium
AGTCCATCTCCAACAGATGTAGACCGGCGGGGTTCTCCAGGCATTCGACGCCAACCGGCCCGACTTCCGTCAAGCCATTGTGATCGATGACCCGCGCGCCCCAGGCCCGTTCGATCCGTGCCCGCGTCGCGGGGATGCTGCCGCCTGGTTCGCCGGCTACCACTACCATACGCACGGCCGAGGCCGGCAGGTCGATGCCCTCCTGCGCCGCGACCTCCGCCAGCCTCAGACTATACGTGGGCGTACAAAAGAGTATAGTCGCCCGGTGGTCCAGGAGAAAGCGCAAACGGGCGCTGCTGCTCATGCCGCCGCCGGGTAGGCACAGGTAGCCCAGGCGGGAGGCGGCGTCGAAGGCGGTCCAGAAGCCGAGAAACGGCCCGAACGAAAACGGGAAGAACAGCCGGTCGTCGGCCCGCAAGCCGACGATGCGGAAGATCGACTCCCAGCAGCCGAGCATGCGCTGCCAGCTGGAGGGGGTATCGAGCCAGCGCAACGGCAGGCCGGCGGTCCCCGACGTTTGATGCAGCCGGCAGTAGCGTTCGAGCGGATAGGTCAGCACGCTGCCATACGGTGGGTGCGCCTGCTGGTCGGCGAGCAATTCTTCCTTCGTGGTCCAGGGCACGCGCCGCCAGTCGTCGAGGGTCCGTACGGAGGCAGGGTCGAGGCCAGCGGCGGAGAACTTGCGGCGATAGAACTCGTTGCGCGGCAGGATTTCGGCGAGCAAGGCGCACAAGGCCGCCGCCTGATGGTCGCGCAAGGCAGGGCGGTCCCAGAAATCGCCCGGCGGCGGCATGTTAGCGGTGCAGTCCTCGGACGCTTCGGGCGGGCGAGGTTCCGTTACGTGCAGTATAGGTGGGGCCGAAAGGGGTGCCAAGGATGCTGTCGGCGCGGCGCGTTCCACCATAACTCGAAATCACGGATTGTGATTTCAAATTGCGCGGCTCCTCCAGCACTACCTGAAACAGGAATTCCGGCGGCAAGTGAGTCCGGTCGCGCGAGTTTGGTTGCCGTTCCAAGTGGTAGTCGGGGCAAGACTGACCATGAACTGCTGCTGCTGACGACGGACCCAATTGCCCAGAACCATTCAGAATGCTCGGTGTCCGGGTTATGGTGATCCTCAACCATTACCTGGGAAATAAACCATGCGCGTTGGCATTGTCAGCGATACCCATGATCGAACTGACAGCATTGCTGCGGTCGTAGCGCTTCTGCGTCAGCAGGCCATCGAGGTCGTATTTCATTGCGGAGACATCGAGTCCGTTCGCACGGTCGGCCAGTTTGTGGGCTTTCAAATGCACTTTGTCCTCGGCAACTGGGATGGCGATTGGATCACGGGCGTCAACTGCGGTTTGGCGTCGCGCGCACCCGATGGTCGAAAGCGCGATGCCACGCGGCTGCGAAATGCCGTTGCCGACTTGGGTGGCAGACTGCATGAACCCTGGGGTGACCTGGAATTGGAAGGTCGCCAGATCGGCTGGGTGCATGGAGACAATCGGGAGCTTCTGAAGGAACTGGAGCAAAGCGGCTGCTATGACTTTCTGTTCTACGGCCACACGCATATAGCGGAGCAACACCGCACTGGCCGAACGCTTGTCATTAATCCTGGCGCTTTGTTCAGGATTTATCCCCAAAGTTTCGCCCTCCTGGACCTTCAGAGCGGCACGGTTGAGTCCGTCACGCTGCGATAACCTCAGGACCTGATCGATCAGTTTTGCGAGCTATGCGGACAGTGCAGGCCGGCAGGCGCGTTGGAAAACTGCGGGCGCTGAGCGACATTGCAGCTGCCCCACCCGCCCCGCCGACACATGAGCATGCGTCTCCGTTGCGACTGCTTGGATGCACACCGAGAGAATGGAACGAAGCCATGTCCACGCGCTGGATGCCGGTCATCGTATTGACCGTGGGACTGATCGGGGCCGCCACGAGCCGGGCCGGGGCGCCGCTGAGTTGTTGCGGCCCAGGCCCCGCGCCGCACTGCTGCTGCCAGCCCGCGCCGCCGTGTCTGGCACCCGTCACCACCTGTTGCGACCCGCGCTGCTGTGACAAGGTCGTCGATTCGACCTCGATCACGCTCTACGAGCGTCAGGAAGCGACGGTGCTGCCGGAACTGAATATCCGCGAAGTGGTCACGCGGGCACCGACCACCAAGTTCGACGTGGACTACAAGGAAGAGAAACGCTGCGTCATCATCATGGTGCCCAAGGCGCGCGATGTGCAACGTTTGGTGAAGTCCATTCACTGGATCCCGGAAACCTCGGTCGATCCCTGCACCGGCTGCTGCTGCACGACCTACAAGCCGGTGGAGAACTGCAAGGTCGAGACCATCCAGATCTTCGAGCCGGTGCCGGAACAGCGCGAGGTGACGGTGCGCGTGCCGGTGCTCAAGGCCGTGCCGAGCGAGGTCGCCGTCACACACCTCACGGCGGACTGGAGTTCCAAGCCGGCCATCGTCACCAAGCTGGACATGAAGATGGTGCCGACCAAGGTGTGCGTGCCCGGCACTTGTCCGCCGCCGCCCCCGCCGCCCGTGTTCATGCCGCACTTCCCGTGCATTCCGTGACAGCTGCGGGGCAGGTGGGTGGCACGTCCCTCGGTACTCCGAGGGCGTGCGCGGGACAGGCTATCGGGCAGTAGCGAAGTAGTTTCGGGGTGCCGCGCGCCCTCGCAGTACCGAGGGACGTGCCACCCGACTACAGGCGAGCGGCCGAAACTACGGCTTGCGATACACAGCCCGCCAGACCGGCTTGCCGACCTTGCGGGCCTTGCGCTCGAAGTTGGAGAGGTAATCGAGATCGTTTTCAGCCGGCTTCTCGGCCGGTGGAGGCTCCAGGATGAGTGTGGTGTGCTTGGCAGTCGTCGCCTGGATGATCTCGAAATACGCTTCGACATCGGTGGCCACCCGCAATCGGCCGCCGGATTGCAGCACCTGCTCGCAGGCCGCCGCGAAGTCGGGCTGAAAGACCCGGCGCTTGCGGTGCCGTTGCTTCCACCACGGGTCCGGGAAGTAAACGTGGACCGTCTGCACGGAACCCGCCGGCGCTTGCTTGGACAGGAAATGTCGAGCGTCGGTGCAGACCAAACGGACGTTGTGCAAGTTGCGCTTCGCGACGCGGTTGGCCACGAAGAATTGCAATTTCCGGGCGATCTCCACGCCCAGAAAATTCACTTCCGGCCGCGTCTGGCTGCTCCGCACCAGAAACAGCCCCTTGCCAAAGCCGACCTCGATTTCGACCGGCCGGTCGTTGCCGAACACGGCGGACCAAGACACCGCGCCGGCGTCGGGCGGCACTTCGAGCAGGTAAGGCGTCAGTTGCTCGCGCGGTAAGCGAATCACCCGCCGGACGCTCACGTTTCGCTCCTCGTCAGGGGCATGCCAATGATGTCGCCGTGAAAGACCATCGTGGACTCGACGAAGCCCTGGACATGGCAGATGACCTGCCGGCGGTGCAGCTTGATCGCCTTGCCGACGAACACCAAGCGCACGCCCGGCCTGACGGGGGCACGGAAGCGGACGTTCTCCAGGCCGCCGAAACCGACGAAATCGCACTCGAGGATGTTCTGGCTGCCGATGTAGTACGAGCACAGCTGCGCCGCCGCCTCGCACATGATGACGCCGGGCAAGAGCGGATAGCCCGGCATGTGGCCGCGCACCCAGAATTCGTCCTCGCGCACGTCCTTGTAGCCTGCCAGCAGGTGCTGCGAGGGATCGAACAACACGATGGCGTTCAAATGCTCCATCTCGAAGCGCTGCTGGTTGATCTTCCGCACGCCTTCCTGGTCGGCGACGATCTTGGTGCAGTCCAGCTGGGCGGGGTCGAGCAGCAACGGTGGCGGCATGGAAGAGTACCTTGGCCTGGGTGGGGCGCAACGGGGCTCGGCGCGGGAATCGTTGATTCGTGTAGGGTCCGCTGTGCGGACCGTTCCCTGCCGAAAGTCGGCCCTCGGTCCGCACAGTGGACCCGATGGGTGTTCGTTTCGGCGCGGGAATCGTAAGCGTTTAGATAGCAACTCGCTCGCACCGCTGTCAAGTCGCCGCCGGCCTTGACGGGCCTACGCATCAGTCTACACTGAAATCAGAGGAACAGCCGCACCCAGGGGCCTGCCGTCATCATGGAATCCGAGTCCGCCGCGCCGAACAATGGGCAGCCGGCCCAGGGCCTGCCGCCGGTCATGCCGCCATCGAGCCGGCACATCGTCCAGATGTTCGTGGTACCGGGCCTGATCGTCGGCGGAGTGGTGCTGCTCGGCCTGTTCTGCTCCGGGGCGTTCGGCTGGATGTTCGGCTTCGGCCATGCCCAGACGCCGGAAGCCTTCCTGCAACGCCTCGACGATCCCAACGCCGACGTCCGCTGGCGCGCCGCCAACGACCTCGTGCAGGTGCTGAAGCGCGACGACGAATTGGCCTCCAATCCCGATCTCGGCTTCAAGCTCGCCGAACTGCTCACCCAGGAACTAGACCAGATCGCCTTCGACGAAAAATCGCTGGCGGAGCGCTTGACTCGCCTGTCGGCGCGGGAGCAAGAGCAGGAACGCCAGAAGCTGAAGGGCCGCCGCGACTATGTGCGCTTCCTGAGCGCCGCTTTGGCGACCATGACCCTGCCGGTCGGCGTCGAACCGTTGAAGCGGATGGCGACGATGCAGGGCGCGGACCCGAAACCGACGGCGCAGATGCGGCGGCATGCGGTCTGGATGCTGGCCAACCTCGGCGATAACCTCAAGCGTTTCAAAGGCGACCCGGCCGCGGGCTACCAGGGGCTGTCCGCCCAACGGCAGGAAGTCGTCATCGCTCGCTTGCAGCGCGAGGCCGATGCCGCCACGGGCCAGCGCCGGCAGCTGGCGGACCAGGCGGTCAAGTACCTCAAGGACAACCGCCACGAACTGGGCGCGATCGCTGCCCTCGCCGAATGCGCCAAGGCCGATGACCCGGACCTGCGCAAGTTCACCGCCTTCGCCCTGACCTTCTGGGACGGCAGCCCCAACGAAAACCAGCTGGCCGAGCAAACGCTGCTGGCCCTGTCCCACGACGATGGCCGCGGCGTGCGGATCGTCCTCGACGAGAACGACTGACATGCGCCATCACCGCCATAACCGCTTGCGGATTAGCACGCTGTTCCTTCTCCTGATCGGCGGCTGTCAAAAAGCCCCCGAGCTGGCCCCGCCGCCCAGCGCGGCGACCGGCGGCGTGCGCCTCGAAATCCAGTACAACGCGATCCGCGCCCTGGCGTATCGCGGCAGCGACGCCATGAAAGACCCCGGCCGTCTCGACGTGCTGGCCGAGATGCTGGACGAGCAGAAGCAACTCCAACACTTCCGCCTGAAGCTCAAGGACGGCCGCGACGTGCCCGACCAGGGCGAGGCGCAAACGACGGTCGAATCCGCCTTGAAGGCCATCGCGGCCCTGCATCGCAAACGGCCCGAAATCGACCTGTCGCGGCTTTACCCGGCCATCGAGCAAGTCGCCCAGGGCAGCAATGAAGTGCTGAAGCAGGAAGCCAGGAAGACCCAGGTCGCTCTCGGTATCAAGTGACCATCTCGTTCAGCCGCGCGTTTTGGTTCGCCTCCAGCGCTCGCACTTGCCGGTACGCCGCCAGCGCTACACCTCCCAGCCGTTCCGCCATTCGCCGGTAAGCCGCGTCGCGGTAGTCCCAGCGCTGCGAACGCGGCATTTGCTCCGCCCAGTCGCACAGGTGGACTCGACACAAATCGTCGTAGTCGGCGCGCGATAGCTCGATCATCTCCCCCGTCTCCCGATCGCGGATACGATACGGTCCTTCGGCCTGCTCCAGCCCGGCGTCGAACGAGGCCCGGTCCATCACGCAATTGACGTAGGCCAGTAGTTCAGCTCGCGCCCCGATCAGGGTGCGCAATTCCTCGCGGCGCTCGAACGGCAGCTTGAAGCCCTGGAAAAGCTCGGTGCCATAGATCGAGTGGAACAGCCCGGCCCGGCAGACATCGTCTGGGGCGTGCCAGCTTTCCAGGTCGCGATAGACGCCGATCAGGTGGGCCAGGTAGGTCTTCTGGGTGTGCGGCACATCCTCGATGCCGATCCGGCGCAGATAGTCGGTCATGTCCTTCAAGTGCTGGCTCATGGTGATGACTCCAGGCGAGCGGTGGGTAGCGCGTCGCGCATCGTACCGGCCGCACGCCGATTCGACCAAGGATTTTTCGCCTGCCTTTTCGGTTGCGGAACGCCCGGCGCGGCGATGAAATGGCCGCTATTCGTCCATCAACTCCCCGGAGCTTTCACGATGCCATTCTCCATCGACCGTCGGCGTTTTCTCGAACAGTGTGGCCTGCTCGCCGTCGGCGCGGCCGGCGGTTTGCTGCTGCCCGGCTGGTTCGTCGCGTCCGAACGCGCCGATGCCCAGGACAAGCCTCCGCTGCACGACGCCGAGGAACAGCTCAAAAAACTGAAGCTGGAACTGCCAGCCGTGCAGAAGTCGAGCAACCCGTTGGCGCCAGCGGTGCGCGCCGGCGACCTGCTCTTCGTCTCCGGGCATGTGCCCGGCCCGATTGACGGCAAACCCAGCGTCGGCAAGCTGGGCCAGGACGTAGACGTGAAGCAGGGCCAGGCGGCGGCCCGCGACATTGCCCTGCGCACGCTGGGCGTGGTCCGCGCCGAACTGGGGAGCTTGAACAAGGTGGTGCGGCTGGTGAAGGTGCTCGGCATGGTCAACTGCACCCCGGACTTCAAGCAGCAGCCGGCCGTCATCAACGGCTTCAGCGAACTGATGATCGAGGTCTTCGGCGAACAGGCCGGCAAGGGCGCCCGCAGCGCCGTCGGCATGGCGGGACTGCCGGGCGGCGTGCCGGTGGAAATTGAGTCGATCTTCCAGGTGAAGAGCGCGTGATGCCGTCTGCCCGCCGCGCCAGCGAGGGACGTGGTTTCCCCCGCTGGCGCGGCGGGCGAACCGCCGAGCACCCGGCGCAAACAAAGGATGCAGTGTGATGACCACCTACGCCGCCGATCTGGCCACGATTCGCGCCGCCGCCGCGCGGATCGGGCCGCATGCGCACCGCACACCGGTCGTTACCTGCGCGACGCTCGACGGTCTGGCGGGCCGGTCGCTCTTTTTCAAGTGCGAGCAGTTCCAGAAGGTGGGTGCGTTCAAGTTTCGCGGGGCCTGCAACGCGGTGGTCCGGCTGACCGACGAGCAGGCCCGGCGCGGGGTCGTTACGCACAGCTCGGGCAACCATGCCCAGGCGCTGGCGCTGGCCGCCCGGCAGCGCGGTATTCCCGCGCATATCGTCATGCCCAACAATGCCACGCCGGCAAAACGCCGCGCCGTGGAAGGCTACGGTGCGCGGGTCATTCCCTGCGAACCGACGCTGGAAGCGCGCGAAACCACCGTGGCCGGCGTGCTGGCCGAAACCGGCGCAACCCTGATTCCGCCGTACAACCATCCGGATGTGATCGCCGGGCAGGGTACCGCGACGCTGGAACTGTACGAGCAGGTTCCGGGGCTGGACGCCATCGTCACCCCCGTGGGGGGCGGCGGCTTGCTATCGGGGACTGCCCTCGCGGCGCGGGAACTCAAGGCAACACTGCGCGTCATCGCGGCCGAGCCGCAAGGGGCCGACGATGCGGCGCGCTCGAAGGCGGCGGGCCAGCTGATTCCGCAGACTGCTCCAAAGACCATCGCCGACGGACTCCTCACCAGCCTGGGCGACCTGACCTGGCCGGTGCTGCGCGACTGCGTGGAGCGCGTGGTCACGGTCAGCGAGGAGGAGATCGAGCAGGCCATGCGGCTGCTCTGGGAACGCGCCAAGCTGCTGGTCGAGCCGAGCGCGGCGGTGGCCCTAGCGGCGGTGCTGTCGGCGGAGTTCAAGGTGCTGGATGGGATTCAACGCGTCGGCATCATCCTCAGCGGCGGCAACGCCAACCTCGACCGGCTGCCGTGGTCCCTGTAACCGAAGGTCCAGCTTTACGGTACGTCGGGCTTTCCAGCCCGACACGCAGCGCCGGAAATTTGCCGCGCTCTTTCGGCTGCATCCGTTCGGCACGAACCGCATGATTCCGATAGTGCATGTCGGGCTGGAAAGCCCGACGTACAATCACACGGCTATTCTATCCGAACCATACCGGCATCTGCCCGGCGGGCGGCAGCTTGACGACGCTCAGGCTGGTAATCTGCGGGTGCTGCCGGACTTGCTTCAGGGCGTCCTCCGTCGGGGCGTTGTCGAGGTTGAGCACGCCGATGGCCTCACCGCCGGGTTGCGTGCGGCCGACGGTCATCTGAGCGATGTTGATGCGGTGCTTGCCGAAGATGGTGCCCAGGAAGCCGATCATGCCCGGCACGTCCTGGTGCGTGAAGATGAGCATGATGCCGTCGAGATAGGTGTCCAAGCCGTATGGGCCGAGTTGCACCAGGCGCAGGAACTGGTTGCCAAACAGCGTGCCGGCGGCGGTGTAAGCTTTCTTATCGGTGGTCACATCCGCCTTGATGAGCGTGTTGAAGTCGCCCTTCTTCGAGCTAGTCTGCTCGACGATTTCGATGCCCCGTTCCTCGGCGAGCAGCTTGGCGTTGACGATGTTGGCTTCCGGCAGCCGGGATTCCAGCAAGCCGGCCGCGAAGGCGGCGGTGATGAGCTTGGTGCCGCGCTGGAACGCCTCGCCGCGATAGCTGAGCTGCGCCCGCGTGATGCTGCCCTGAGCCATCTGCGCCTGAAGGATGCCCAACCGCCGTGCCAGGTCGATGTACGGCCGCAGTTCCTGCAACTCCGTGCGGTCCACCGAGGCCATGTTGACCGCCGACTGCACGATGCCTTTCGTCAGGTAGTCGATCAGCAACTGCGCCGCTTCCAGGGCCACGGACACCTGCGCTTCGACCGTCGAAGCCCCCAGGTGCGGCGTGGTGACGACGTTGGGCAGCTTCGTCAACGGATGGTCGGCGGGCGGCGGCTCCTGGCTGTAAACGTCGAGGGCGGCCCCGGCCAGGTGGCCCGATTTCAGGGCATCGGCCAGCGCCTGTTCGTTGATGATGCCGCCGCGCGCGCAGTTGATGACCCGCGCGCCCTTCTTCATCAGCGCCAGTTCAGCCGCGCCGATCATGTTCAGGGTTTCCGCGCCGCCGGGCACGTGAACCGTGAGGAAATCGCAGCGCGGCAACAACGACGGAATATCCGGCACGCTTTCGATGCCGAGGTGGGCGGCGCGCTCCGGGGCGAGCATCGGGTCGAAGCCGACGATTTTCATGTCGAACGACGCGGCGCGGCGGGCGACCTCGCGGCCAATGCGGCCCAGGCCGATGATGCCCAGCGTCTTGCCGGCCAGCTGTGCGCCCATGAACTTGCCGCGTTCCCACTTGCCGGCCTTCACGCTAGCATCGGCGGCGGGGGCATGCCGGGCCAAAGCGAGCAGCAGCGCCATGGTCTGCTCGGCGGTGCTGACGGTATTGCCGCCGGGCGTGTTCATGACGACGATGCCCTTGCGGGTGGCGGCAGCCACGTCGATGGTATCGACGCCGACGCCGGCGCGCACGACGGCCTTGAGCTTGCCGGGGTGCTCGAACTCGGCGGCAGTCAACTTGGTGGCGCTGCGGACGATGACGCCATCGGCCGCTTGCAAAGCGGCATGCAGGTCCGGACCCTTGAGCTTGAGCCGTTCATCGATCTCGATGCCCGCTTGGCGCAGTAGGTCAATTCCGCCCTGGTCTAGGTCGTCGGCAATGAGAACGCGCGGCATAAAGCTAGGTCCACCCAGGCCGTTAATTGGAGAGTTGAATATCGATGATCGTCACCATGCAATCGTCGGGAGAGAAAGTATAGGCGACGGTCAATGGTGGGACAGTCAACTCCCGATGACTGCCGCAGTCTATCCCGGCGGAATCCGGCGCGAAACGAAGCGCATGCTCTGCTCGATCGAAGGCCGCGGTGATTGCGGCGGGATCGGATGAATCCACCCAAAGTCGGGCCAGGATGTCGTCAATGCCTGGCAGTTGGACAACCGAGAAGGGCATGGGGCGGCTCCAGCGGTGCGAGTTCCAGGTCAATCCCCAACCGTTCCAGGGAGTTGGCCAGGATCGGCACGCAAGAACGCGCGGGCTTCCTCGAAAGTGATTTCTTTTACTCCTTCGGCGCGCCGCCGCTGTCTTTCGTTTTCCAGGAGCTTGAGTCGTTGCACCAGTACGGTGAAATTACCGACAGGCTTTTCGGTCGCCAGTCGCCGCTTGATCTCTTCTGGGTCGAACTGCGGCTTGGCGGGAACATGCTGGTTCACCGGCAGGTACATGCCCAGCAGTTCGCCGCTAGGATCGAATACCCCGACGGGCTCAGCGTATTGCTGTAGGTCTTTTAGCAAGCGGGTGTCGTCAGTCGTCAAGGTAATCATGGCGTGCCTCCAGGAGTTGACTTCACTTGATTGTGAGCCCTTCCAGCAAAGCTGTCGAGAGCAAAGCGAGCGCTCGCCTCCGGCTCAGGGCTAAACGGTCAGGACGCTTTCACGCCCTCCGCGAACACCTGCTGCGCCGCCGCCACGCCGCTGCCGGGTTTCACCGGGAAGCCCGCTTCGAGCAGCACCAGTTCCAGGCCGGAGAGCGCCGCCAGCACGTCGAACTGGTCCGTGTAGCCCATGTGCGCGATGCGGATGATCTTGCCCTTGAGGGTGTCCTGGCCATTGGCCACCCGCAGGCCGTATTGCTTTTCGAGCTTCGAGATGAGCGGGCTGCTGTCCAGGTTCGCGGGCATCTTGGCGACGGTCAGGCCGTCGGTGGGCCGCTCGGCGAAGAGTTCCAGGCCCATCGCCTGGACGCCCGCGCGGGCCGCAGCACCCAGCTTGGCATGCCGTTTCCAGACGTTCTCGATGCCTTCCTTGCGCATACGTTGAAGGCTCAGGCGCATGGCCTTGATGAGCGTGTTGGCCGGCGTGTACGGCGTGTCCGATTCCTTCTCGATCTTGTCGCGATATTTCTTGAGATCGAAGTAGAAGAGCTTCGCGGCGGTGTTCGCTTCGATGACCTTCCACGCCTTCGGGCTGACCGAGACGAACGCCAGGCCGGGCGGCAGCATCAGGGCCTTCTGCGAGCCGGTGACGTTGAGGTCGATATTCCAGGCGTCGGTTTCGCAGGGTACCACGCCCAGGCCACTGATGGTATCGACCAGCAGCACGGCGGGCGTCGGTGCCACGAGCTTGCCGTAGGCTTCGATGTCGTTGGCCACGCCGGTGGCCGTCTCGCTCAGCGTGGCGCAGACCGCCTTCGCATCCGGGTGATCCGCCAGGGCTTTCTTCAACGCCTCGGGCGGCACCGCCTGGCCGTAGGGCACCGAGACAATTACCGCCTCGACGCCGAACGCCTTGCACAGGTTCTTCCAGCGCTCGCCCCAGCGGCCGGAAATGAGCAGGATGGCTTTCTGGCCGGGCGACAGACAGTTGGCCAGTGCCGCCTCCATGCCGCCGGTGCCCGAACTGGTCAGGATGCAGACGGTGTTCTTGGTGCGGAAGACGTACTTCAGGTCTTCCTCGACTTCCGTCAGCACCTGGCGAAACTCGGCCGAGCGGTGGAAGGTCACGGGCCTGGCCAGTTCCAGCAAGGTTTCCTCGGGCACCATCGACGGACCGGGCGTCAGCAAACGGGGTTTCATGCCAGCAGTTCCTTTCGGGGCGGTTCGCGGCGCATCACGGAAGATATTGTAAAAAGAACGGACCCGAAGGGGAGCGCTCGGTTCGCGCCGCCCTTCGGGCCGAGAGTCCGCGCTCCCCTTCGGGCCGCGGCCCAACGTTCAAGTTACTTTTTCCCTTCGTTCCAGTAGATGCGGGCGTTGCCGGTGGCGCGGCCCACGGCGACGATGTCGATCTTGCCGTCGCCGTTCAGGTCCGCCGCCGCGAGGTCTTCCACGGCCACCCCACCGTCTTCAATGATCTTGCGCTCCCATTTCGCGCCCAGGCCGTCCGTCGCCTTGTAAATGCGCACTCCGCTCTTCTCCTTGAAGCTGTCCTTGGCGGTGGGGTTGTCCCGGACGCCGATGATGAGTTCCTCATCGCCGTCGCCGTCCAGGTCGGCCGTCCAGACGCCGTGGCCCCAACGCAATTGCTCGTCGATGACGTGGCGGTCCCACAGCTTCTTGCTCGGGTCACTGGGCTGCGAGTAGACGACCACCTGGTTGCCGTGCCAGGGCTCGATGGTAGCGATGTACTGTTTGCCGTTCTTCAGCTTGCCCCGCTTGATCTCGCTGGCGCCGCGGTTGCTCTTCGGATTGGCCTGGTTGCCCTCGCCGAGGTGGTGCTTCACCCACTTACCGCTGTCGCGCGTCAGCAGGTTCACGCCCTCGTAGCTGGCACAGAGCACGTCGATGCCCTTGCCCGAAGCCGCCGGCACCGGCCAGAAATTATGGGCCACATGCAGGGTCTGGTCGAGGACGACTTCCTCCCAGCGGTCCTTGGTCGGGTCTTTCGGGATGCGGTAGGCGGTCACGCGCAGCGGCTCACCGTCCGTCCAGTTGTTGTCCTTGCTGCTGCCCTTGCCCATGAGCGGCACGGAGATCAGCTGCGGCTTGCCCTCGCCGAGCACGTCGGCGAAGCGGATGCGGTGGACCGTCGGCTCCTCGCCGATGGGGTAGACCGTCCAGGGGTCGTCGAGCGTCTTGCCGCGCTTCAGCCATTGCAGGGTGCCGCCCGACTTGGTGTTGAACGGCTTCCAGTCCGCGCCCAGGGCGAAGTCGATTTGCCCGTCGCCGTCAATGTCGGCGGCGTCGATGCAGACGTTGTCCGGCTTGGTCTGTCCTTCAATGATCGAACGCCGCTTCCAGGTCGGGTTCTCGTACCAAACGACGCGGTTGGTATCGACGACGACGATGTCCTTCTTGCCGTCGCCGTTGACGTCTGCCAGTGAGACGGCGTAGCCGACCTTCAAACCCTTCTCGATTTCTTCCGTGCGGAAGTTCGGGAAGTCGGCCTTCACGTCGTCGGAACGAGCGGTGAGGGCGCACAGGCCGAGCAGCAGGGCGGCCAGCATCGCGGCGGGACGGATCATGGCGGGAAATCTCCGGGAATGTGAGCAGGGCAACGAGGTTTGTGGTATCGCTACAACACGATGCTGGCCAGGGATGGGCGGCCGGGCTGCACGGCGGTGGCGGTGCGATGCGGGTGTATAGTTTTTCACCAGTTGCCGCGCGAGGCCAAAAGCATCTGGCACGGAGGGTCAAAACCCCAATGTTTTGCCACTGCGCGCCAAATGCCTCTTGGCACGGAGTGGCAAAAACCTCAGTGTTTTGCTACTCCGTGCCAAGAGGCACATTGGTCCCGATTGCCCTTGAACGACCGTACCGTCGTTTGGCAAACTTCAACCAGTCAGAGGTTCCCGACCGAAACCGCCACACTCCGCGCACGAAACCGCCACGGTTCGAGAATAGCCAGCGGTGGGTGTGAGCCCGCTTCCGGGGCGAGAACCGCGAGCTAACACCTGGCGCTCGACGGGTGAAGTGCCTCATCCCAGAAAGAAGAGTCGAGCGACGGCGACTCGGCTTTGCCTGCTGAGCCGACGGGTGTAGAATTGCGTCTGGCCACCCTCCACAGCGCTGGTGATGTCCCGCGTCGACGCGCAACCGCAAGAACCTCAATGCCAGCGGCGCGGGGGCGGAAACGGCCAAGAATCCGCAAGATCAAACGATGCAAACACCAGCTGAATCCAATCGGGCCTGTAGCTCAACGGCAGAGCAGGGGACTCATAATCCCTTGGTTCCGGGTTCGAATCCCGGCGGGCCCACTCTTCCCTATCCGTCCTGAGCCGTCCGAAAGTATCCCAATCGGTCCATTTCCCGGGCGATTCTGACGATCTACCGGCCGCCGCCGAGGCGGTCCTTTGTCCGTATCCGTCCAAGCGTACACTGCCCGCATTCGGCTTTCGGGTGCAACCGGGGGTGCAACCAAGCCCGGCGGGTGCAAGCATGTCACGGATTGCTACCGGGTTGGCCGAGGGTATGGGACTGATGATCCCCTGCCCTGGGACGCCTTTCCTCTCGGATTCGTGAAGATCGCTCAAGAACTTCACGATAAACAGCATGGGCGAATGCCGGCAATTCCAGCAGCCAGCCGCAAAGCGCGGACATCCTGCTGACCGGAGGCAGGTTGCCATTCGTCGCGCAAAGTAGCTCGTTGAGTACAAGATGCCACTGGGGGTGGATAGTCCAGAGGCCGGTAATGTTGTCGTGGTTCAAGAACGGTGTGTTTGTGCGCATGAAATTTAGGCACCCAGCGCCGCTTGAAACCCAAGCCGCCGCTTGATTCCCAGTCA
>JAEUIF010000467.1 GCA_016795185.1 Planctomycetia bacterium
CCCGCGAGCGGCGGGGTTCGTTCCCCGCCGCTCGCGGGGAATGCTCCGCGGAACGCATGCCGCCCCTCGCACTTCGTCTGGACCTCCGGTAGGATACTCACCGTCGCCCGCCGACATCCACCGGAGGTGGTCCGTGAAAACTCTCTGCACTGGCATCGCCGGCCTGGCGCTGGTCGTGTTCTTCGCCCACGCCGCCGACGAACCCTTCAAGCGCGAAAAGTTCGACGACAAGGACTTCATTGAAATCTTCGACGGCAAGACGCTCACCGGCTGGCACATCAGCGCCATGACCGGCCACAGCCGCGCGAGCAAGAACCAGACTGGCGGCAAGTGGGTCATCGAGGACGGGGCCATCGTCGGCAGCCAGGACATTCCCGGCAACGGCGGTATCGTCATCACCGACAAGCAGTACGGCGATTTTGAAGTCGTCTTGCAGATGAAGAACGACTACGGCCCGGACAGCGGCCTGTTCCTGCGCGGCAACGACAAGGGCCAGGCGTACCAGGCCATGATCGACTATCACAACGGCGGCAATCTGATGGGCATCTACGGCGAAGGCCTGTCCGGCGGCATCCACGTCCGCAACTTCGATTTCCTGGGCAAGGTCACGGACATCAAGGCCAAGGACGCCCCGTTCCCGCTGCCCTTCAAGGCCGAGGACTGGCCCAAGCTCTGGAAGCACGGTGAATGGAACGAGCTGCGCGCCCGCATCGTCGGCAACCCGCCAAAAATCGTGACGTGGATCAACGGCGTCAGAATCATGGAATTCGAGGACAAGATGAAACGCCACCCGGACACCGGCGGCATCGCGCTGCAAGTCCACGGCGGCGGCGATTACACGAAGCAGTTCGTGCGCTACCGTAACATCAAGGTGAAGCCGCTGGACGAAAAGAAGCCGTAGGGTCCGTGCAAGGCTCGGTCCCCCGACTGGACCCGGCCAACCCCTGTTCCCAGATGGCCTGGATCACGTCGCCGAGCGGCGGTTGCCGTTGTTCGGGATGGCCGTCCGTGTCCACGGAAAACCACTCAGTCTGGTCAATGTTGGCTGCTTGCATGATACCGCTTCTCCGTGGGCGATGGCCTGCTGTTCCTACTCCATGAACAAGCAAGCGGCGTGCCAACGGCGCGGCCCATGCCGGCTGGGCGGGAAAACGCCCCAGGCTCGGGAACCATCTGCCTCTGTCCTTGGTCTGGTACAGAAACGTCGACCTGTCAGCTGCGACCCTGGCGGCGGGCGAACTCCTCGACGGCTTCTTCTTGCTCGGTGGTCTCGATCGAACCGGGACGTAGCCGGCGGACGCGGGCGATGGCGTTGACCGCCGTCAGGCCCTTGGAAATGAAGTAGCAGGCTAGCACCGCGCCGGTGCGGCCCAGGCCCGCCGAGCAGTGCAGGCCGACGCCCAAACCCTGCTCGTTGGCCCGGTGAATCGCGGCGATGCAGCGGTCGAGTTGTTCCTGTGTCGGCGCTTCCATGTCCACGACCGGCACATGCACGGTCATCAGGCCGGCTTCGTTGATCCAGTCGCGGCGGATCGGGTCTTCGGTGAGCGAGAGCAGGATTTCCAGCCCCTGTTGCCGGAGCCAGCGCAGCTCTTCCAGGGCGTCGGGCCGGGCCATCGCTGCCAGCCGGGGCCGTTCGATCCAGGAGAAGCCGGTCGGTTGGGACATGGTTTCCGTTCGGTGGTGTGTCGGCGTCGTTTCCGCGCTTCTCCCCTCGCCCCTTGCGGGAGAGGGGTTGGGGGTGAGGGGTGGCATTGTCCGCAAACTCGCCTGTGACCCCTCACCTCCAACCCCTCTCCCGCAAGGGGCGAGGGGCGCAAGGGACAGAGTGTCAGTGCAGCAGCTTCTGGCCGAAACGGGCGCGGAGGACGTTGGCCTCCTGCCAGACTTTCGGGTCGGTTTGCAGGAAGCCGATCAGGTTGCCGGTGGAGACGCCCAGCGCCTGGGCTGCTTCGCCCACCCGGCCTTCGTGGGCGTGCAGCACGTCGAGGACCACTCCCACGGCAGGCCAGAAGCGCGGGTCCTTCGCACCCAGGTGCAGCCGGCCGTCGCCGTCGCGGGCTGCGCGAAACTCCGGATGCTCCATCACCTCCGCCGGCAGCGGGTCGCGGACGTGCAGGAAAAACGCCTTCCGCAGGCGGCGCAGCCCCCGCTCGCGGTTCTCGTGCTGCGAGCGGCTTTCCTCGGCAATCACGATCAGACCGCTCGGCGGGTGCCGGACGCGCACCGCCGAACTGGTCTTGTTTCGCTTCTGGCCCCCCGGTCCGCTGGCGCGGTAGGTATCCACCGCGCACTGCGCCAGCAGTTGCTTGTCGTTCAGGGAGGTCCAGTCGGCACGCA
>JAEUIF010000502.1 GCA_016795185.1 Planctomycetia bacterium
GTGCTGAACCGTCCTACCCCTCACCCCCAACCCCTCTCCCGCAAGGGGCGAGGGGCGATACGGGCCGGCACTAACCGGCGGGGCGGCGCGGCGTCTTGAGGCGGGGTTCCTCTTCTTCATCTTCCAGACCGCGCCGGCCCAGGCCCTCGGCCGATTCGATCGGCACCGATTCG
This sequence comes from Planctomycetia bacterium, assembly GCA_016795185.1. Taxonomy (GTDB): domain Bacteria; phylum Planctomycetota; class Planctomycetia; order Gemmatales; family Gemmataceae; genus JAGVLI01. The sequence continues at coordinate 174 of JAEUIF010000502.1, forward strand.
GGCAGCATGCCGAGCACGGTTAAGGCTTCGAGCGCCGCTTCCGCATCGACCTGCGTGGCGCCCATTTCACACGCCAAAAGCAGGGCCTGGTGCGTCGCCTGGTTCAGCAGACGCGGCACGCCGAGCGTGGTGCGGGCGATGATGGCCAGGGCCTCATCGTCGATGATCTTCTCCGGCCGGCCGCCAACCATGCGCAGCTGATGGAGGACATAGTCCGCCGCTTCCTCGGTGCCCAGCGGTTCGAGCAGGGCGCGGACGGCGAGGCGCTGGCGCAGGGCGGTCAGGGTCGCTTTCTGCAAAGTCTGCATCAGGGCAGGCTGGGCGACGAGCACGATCTGCACCGCCTTGCCGTGGCGGGCTTCCAGGTTGCCCAGGAGCCGCAGTTCCTCCAGGATTTCCACGCCCAGGTGCTGGGCCTCATCCACCACGACGACGGTGCGCTTGCCGGCCTGAAAATTCTCCAGCAGGCACTCGGTCAGCCGCAATCGCATTTCCTGCTCGGTGGCCCCCTCGTAGGGCAGCGACAGTTCAAAGAGGATGGACTGCAACAGGCTGCGGCGGTCGGTCAGATGGCTGTTGGTCAGGAAGGCGCTGGTGGCATCCGCGCCGAGGCGTTCCAGGAGGCGATGGCAAAGCAGGGTCTTGCCGCTGCCGGGGTCGCCGGTGAGCAGCAGGTGGCCTTCGTCCTGGTCGATGCCCTGGAGCAGCCGGTCGAGCGCGTGCTCGTGGCCGGTGGCGGGATAGTAGCTATCGCCGTCCGGCGTGGGGCGAAACGGTCGGCGGCGCAACCCGAAATGCTTTTCGTACATGAAAGCCGGTCCCCATCAGTCGCGCAGGCAGGCAAATCCCCCTGTCGCAGAAATCGGCACGGGGGCGTGAAAACTTGAGGGGAACGCTCGCCGCGTCGTCTGCTTGACTTTTGGGCCCAATAGATTTACCGTTCATACAGGAGGGAGCGATGGCAGAACAGAATGGCCAAGATCGGATAGACATCGACCTGGCAGCGGCGCTGGGCGCCGATGCTGGCGTGTCGGCGCAGTGCTTCACCGTCTACATTCCCAACAAGGATCGGAACGGCCACGAGATCGGCAATCAGCGCAAATGGGTACTGGAAGCCATCCAGTTGCTCTCCAATTTGAACGGAGGCGCTACAGCGATGCCGCCTGTCGAGGGCGGTTGGCTAGCCGACGACGGGAACATCGTTTGGGAGAATCCGGTCGTGGTGTACTCCTTCCTCCTGGGTGATCGCTTTTTGCAAAACCTGCCCCGTGTGCGTGAGTTCTTGCATCGTCTGGGGCGGGAAACCAACCAGGGTGAAATCGCGTTTGAGTTCGCGGATCGATTCTACCGTATCCGAACTTTCGACCCCGCGTAGTTTGGCGGAGGGAAATCATGACCAAACAGATTCGAGACATTGGACCGGCGGAGAAGCGCATTCGAGACATCGGCGCTGCATATCCCCCACTTGATCCCGCCGAAGTAGCGAAGGCCCTGGGGGCCGAAAGCGCGAATGCAAAGTTGGAGTTCAAGCTTGGACCGATTTCACTGCTCGCGGTGCGTCAGGAACTCGCCCGCCGTTTGCAGTCAAGCGGCGGACGGCCCGCGCTGGAAGGCGTGGACCGCCGGGCGAAAATTCCGCTCAGTGATGAGCAGTGGGTGCAGTTGGAGAAAGTCGCGGCGGCAGTGG
>JAEUIF010000503.1 GCA_016795185.1 Planctomycetia bacterium
CGCATCGGTATGTCCTGACGGACCACGGGCGTACGGCCATCACGGCCATTCTCGCGGCCCGCCAAGCCGACACGGTGAAGCTCGCGGAGGCCGCTTGAGAAATCTGCCCGCGCCGGCAAGATTTCAGACATTAGCATTGCAGAGCCGTGGGCATGGCACCCCAGCGGGCGTTGGGCGCGACGTGTCGGGCTGGAAAGCCCAACGTACTTCAGACGGAGCCATCGCATGAAATCGTCCCTGCGCTGCGCCTGGTTGCTCCTGCTCCCACTGGCTGGCTGCGGTGGGCCGACGCCTTACGACCAGGGCCTGGCGGCGCTCAATGCGCAGGAGTTGCCCCAGGCCGCCGCGTATTTCCAGCAAGCCATCGATCAGAACCCGAAGGACGCCGGCCCCTGGGTCGGCCTGGGCATGGTGCTCTACTCGCGCGGCGAGTTCATCCAGGCCATCGATCACTACAGGCAAGCGTTGAAGCTCGATCCGAACCGCGTGGAAGCCTACGTCGGCCGGGCCGCCGCCTGTTTGCAGACGCGCGAGTACGACCTGGCCATCGCCGATTGTAACGCGGCCCTGGCCATCGCGCCGGACACGGTCACCGCCTACACGACGCGCGGCTACGCCTATTCGGAGAAGGGCGCGCCGCGCGACGCCATCGCCAGTTACACCGAGGCCATTCAGCGCGGCGTTCAGGACGGCGACATCTGGCTGAACCGGGGCAACGCCCACTTCGACATCAAGCAGTTGGATGCGGCCCTGAAGGATTACACCGAGGCCATCAAACTGAAACCGCAGAGCGCCGGCGCCCACAGCAATCGGGGTCGCATCTACACGCGGCAGGCGAACTGGGAAGCAGCGAAAAAGGACTACGAGGCGGCCATCCGGCTCGACCGCAACCTGGCCAGTGCCTACAGCGGCCTGGCCTGGGTGCTGGCGGTGTCGCCCAACGACAAGGTGCGCGACGGCGCGCAGGCCGTGAAGCTGGCGGGCAAGGCGTGCGAACTCAGCCAGTGGCAAGACCCGTACTGCATCGGCGTGCTGGCAGCGGCTTACGCCGAGTACGGTGAGTTCAAGCTGGCGGTGGACTGGCAGCGGAAGTCGCTCGAGTTCGAGCACGCCACGTTCCCGCCCGAGGAATTGAAAAAGGCCGAAGAACGGCTGACCTACTACCTGATGAAGCGGCCCTACCGCGAACAGTGAAGAACGGCCGCTGGCGGCTTCGCAGAGCTTTGGTTTTGCGAAGCCGCCAGCGGCCTGGAGAACCAACGCTTCTACTTCACTGCGGTCACATCGACTTCGGCCGTTCGTAGCTCCTGCTGGTTCGCGTCGTGCTGCACGAACGACAGACTGCTATTCAACGCAAACACCCCCGCCGGGCCATTCGGTCGGGATGTTTTGTAGGCTTTTCCTCAAGTCGCATCGCGGTGCAGAACTTTCAATTTTGTACACTATCCCCTGGCGCGAGCGACCGTCTATCATGATTGTCGCAAGGTGTTTCAATCAAGCATGTTGCAAATAATCGCCGGCAAACGAGGACAAGTGGCACAGGGGTTGCGTTCACCTGTTGGCGTTCAACAACCCATCTCCGAAAGGAAACGCACATGTCCTCGACCACGACCCTGTCGCGCCGTCTGTCCGCCAAGTCCACGAAGCGCAAGACGGCGCGGTGTGCCGCCCCGGTGGCCGAAGGCCGGGTGCGCGAGCTGCTCGAAGAGATCGCTTTCGTCTTGCAGGCTGCGCGCCGCATCAGCCGGGAGATCAAGGGGGAGTCGCTCGACGCCGGCGCGCAAAACTGATGGTGCAGGTGGGAGGGAATGTCATCGGTACCTGGTTACCGCCCTGGGGACGTACCGGTAGCGAACCGGCTGGAGGCCGGCGCTGTCAGGGGCCGATCGGGCTGGGGAGTGGACCCGGCGGCAGCGCCGGCGCTTGGCCCTGGCGCAGCCAACCCACGGCCAGGTC
>JAEUIF010000558.1 GCA_016795185.1 Planctomycetia bacterium
TTTAAGTCGTCCTAGTATACTCTATCCAGATTCGCAGGCCAACGACCAATCGGCGGCGCAGCTCCTCGTCGGCCCGGTGTGGTCTGCCAGAGGAAACTTGCTATGACCGCACTGCGCCGCTGGTGGGAATCGCTTCGCGAAAACCCGCTTCGAGATAGCTGGCTCGCACAAGATCAAGGAACCTGTTGCTCAAGCGAAAATCGGGCTGGGTGCCATGCCCACGGCTCTGCGTGGGCATGGGACGCTGGGGAGGATGCCATGCCCACGCAGAGCCGTGGGCATGGCACCCGAACCTCCCTCGGGAGCAGGAAGTCCCTTGCACTTGCACTTGGGCTGTTGCTGCCGTTACTGCTGACGGGTTGCGCCCGGCCGCAGCCGCGCGTGGTCGCCTACTGCGCCCAGGACAAGGAGTTCGCCGAGGGCGTGTTCGCCGACTTCACGCTGACGACCGGCTTGCCAGTCGCACCGCATTACGACACCGAAGCGACCAAGTCGGTCAGCCTGTACGAAGAGTTGGTGCGGGAAGCCAGCCGCCCGCGCTGCGACGTCTTCTGGAACAACGAAATCCTGTCCACGATCCGGCTGCAACGCCAGGGATTGCTCGAACCCTACGATAGCCCGTCGGCCGCCGACTACCCGGACTGGGCCAGGGCGAAGGACCGGACCTGGACCGCCTTCGCCGCCCGCGCCCGGGTGCTGATCGTCAACACGGATCTCGTGCCGGCGGCGGAACGGCCGAAGAGCCTGTTCGACCTGACCGAGCCGCGCTGGCAGGGCAAGGTCGCGCTGGCCAAGCCGCAGTTCGGCACCACGGCCACCCATGCCGCCTGTCTATTCGAGGTGCTGGGGCCGGAGAAAGCGCGGGGCTGGTTTCTCGGCCTGCGTGGCAACGAAGTCAAGGTCGTCGATGGCAACAAAGCAGTGGCGGTCGGCGTCGGTGCGGGACAGTATGCTATCGGCCTGACCGACACCGACGATGCCATCACGGAGGTCGAGGCGGGCCGCCCGGTGGCCATCATCTTTCCGGACCGCGACCGGCCGGCGGATGACCGTATGGGCACGCTGTTCATTCCCAACACGGTCATGCTCATCAAGGGCGCGCCGAACCCCGACGGCGGCAAGCGGCTAATCGATTTCCTGCTGAGCGCCCGCGTCGAGCGCCAGCTGGCGGAGACCGCGAGCCATCAGATTCCGCTCAATCCCAAGGTCGAGGCCAAGCTGCCGGCCGCCATCGAGACGCCGCGCACCGTCAAGCCGATGCGGGTGGACTGGGAGAAAGCAGCCGATCGGTGGAAGGACGCCCAGAAATTCCTGGCTGACGAGTTCGCGCGACCATGAGAGGGTGTGCGAAACCGCGAGCGGTCTTCGCCGCTTGCGGCTTTGCGCGGCGTCCAGATGGACTATGGCCGATCCGCCGTCAGCGGGTTGCAAGCGAACACCTGCTCCGCGACCGGCTGGCCTTCGACGAGGTGCTGCTGCACGAACTCCGGAATGCGCTCGGCGGTCATGCCGCGATACCAGGCGCCTTCGGGATAGACCACCAGCATCGGTCCCTGGCAGCAGACGCGCAGGCAGCCAACCTTCGTGCGAAAACAGGCATTGTCGCCCGCAGCCAGACCGCGTTCCTTGATCTGCTGCTTCAGGGCTTCCCAGGCCGCCTGACCGGCTTCGGGCGTGCAGCAACTCGGCCCCGTGCAAAGCAGCACGTGGCGGCGATAGTGGCCGATGCCCAGCTTGGCGACGGCCTGTTCGAGTTCGCGGTTGGGTTCAGAAATACCACACCTGACAATTGTCGTTTCGCCGCGAGCCGCCGGCGCGCGCTCGATAAACAGCGCTCGCCTGCGGCTCGCGGCTAAACGTTCACGTTACTGTTCCATGATTTCCTTGGTCTTCTTATCGGCCAGCTCCTGGGCCTTGTCCTCGAAGGACTTGGTGAGCGTTTGCACGTCTTCCTTGCCCTTGTCGCGCTCGTCCTCGGTCATCTCCTTGTCCTTCTCGGCTTGCTCGAAGTGCTTGTTGGCGTCGCGCCGGATGTTGCGGATGGCGACCTTGGCTTCCTCCGCCGACTTCTTGATGTGTGCCGCCATCTTCTTGCGCTGGTCGCCGCTCATGGCCGGCACGTTCAGGCGGATGATCTTGCCGTCGCTGTTGGGCGACATGCCCAGATCGCTGGAGCGGATGGCCTTCTCGATTTCCTTGAGCGAACCGGCATCGAACGGTTTGATGATAATCTGTTGCGGGTCGGGCGTGCTGATTTGCGCCAGCTGCTTGAGCGGCGTCGGCGAGCCGTAGTATTCCACGCGGAGGTGGTCCACGAGCGCCGGTGTGGCCCGGCCGGTGCGGAGCCCGCGCAGTTCGTCGCGGAACACGCTCACGGCCTTCTCCATGCGTTCCTCGGCGTCGAAGAGGATTTCTTCATGCGTCATGGTCGTTCGTCCTTTGGCACGGTGCGGCCCGGCGCTCAGCTTTCGCTGACCAGGGTCCCAATTTGATGGCCGGCGATGGCGCGTTCGATGTTGCCGTCGCGCTTGAAATTGAAAATGAGGATCGGCAGGCGGGCTTCGCGGCACAGGCTGAAGGCCGCCATGTCCATCACCCGCAGGTTATCGCGCATCACCTGGCTGAAGCTGAGCGTCTCATAGCGGACGGCGTGCGGATTCAACTCCGGATCGTCGCTGTAGACACCGTCCACCTTGGTGGCCTTGAGCAGAATGTTCGCGCCCAGTTCGCGGGCACGGAGCGCGGCGGCGGTGTCCGTGGTAACGAACGGATTGCCCGTGCCGCCCGCGAGAATGACGATGCGGCCCTTCTCGAGGTGCCGTTCGGCGCGGCGGCGGATATAGGGTTCGGCCACGGTTTCCATGCGAATCGCCGTTTGCAAGCGGGTTTGGCAGTTCAAGCTTTCGAGGGCGTCTTGCAAGGCCAGGCCATTCAGCACGGTGGCGAGCATGCCCATGTAGTGCGCGGTCGCTTCCTTGATGACATCGCCGCCGGCCGAGAACTGCGCGCCGCGCAGGATATTGCCCGCGCCGATGACGATGGCCAGTTGCACCCCACGTTCGACCACGCGCTTGGCCTGGCGAGCGACATTCAGGGTTTCGTCGATGCTGATGCCGCTCTTGCCGGCCGGGCAAAAGCCCTCGCCGCTGAGTTTCAGTATTACCCGGCGGTACTTCGGTTGCAGGGAATCATCCATGTTTCGATCCGGGGTCGTGGATTGCGATACATCACTCCGCAATTATAGCAAGCGCGGGTACAGGAGTAAGCCCCGCCGACGAAGACTTCTCCCCTCGCCCCTGGCGGGAGAGGGGTTGGGGGTGAGGGGCAAGCCAGCCGCAAACCCGATTTCCTCCCCTCACCCCAACCCCTCTCCCGCAAGGGGCGAGGGGCGTATTCGGCGAGAGTAAGCCCCGCCCCGGCGTCCGACATTTCACACATTGACATTCCACCGGACGATTGCCGTTTCTCCTGGCACCCCCGCGTATCCGGAGTACACTCACCAGCCTGCCACTTTCTCGGCGAAACGCCGGTTCCCGCGCTGGACTTCCAGGGGGTCTCCGCCATGAAACGTTTGCTGCTGCCTGCTTTCGCGTTGCTGGCCATTGTCTCGTACCTGCCCGCCGGCAAGGTTGAATTCAAGACGCCGCCTGCGGTAAACCGGGTCGGCGGGCAAGCCACCATTCGCTTTGCGGTCAGCGAAGCGACCGACGTGGAAGTCGCCGTGCTGAACGCCAAGGGCCAGGTCGTGCGTCACCTGGCGGCCGGCGTGCTGGGCGGCAAGAACCCGCCGCCCGCGCCGCTCAAGGCGGGACTGGAACAGGAACTGACCTGGGACGGCAAGGATGACTTCGGCAAACAAGCAGCGGGCGGGCCATTCGAGGTCCGGGTGCGTTCCGGTCTGAGTGTGCAGTTCGGCCGCACCATCGGCGACAGCCCGTATACCGGCAGCGTCGTGACCATGCCCTATCGCGCTCCGGTCAATGGACTGGTGACGGACTCGACGGGCAACCTCTACGTGCTGATGATGTCCGCCGTCGGCAGCCACGGCAACTCCGGCATGTGGCCCTGGCACCTGCGCAAGTTCGACCGCCAGGGCGAATATCAGCGCACGCTGCTGCCCTACCCGCCCTCGACCGATCCGTCCAAGGCCAGCGGCTTCCACCTGATCGGCACCGCCGACAAGAGTTTTACGCCCGCCAACCAGAACAGCCTGTATCCCGTGTTCGCGGTGCTGGGCAACGAGATCATCGGCCGACTGCACGATGGACAAATCGTCTTCGTGCATACCGAGGGCCGCAAATTGAACTTCCTGGCCACCGACGGCAGCAATCGTCTGAAGACCGTGCCGATGTGGTCGGAGAAAACGAAAGTCAACATCCCCAGCTGGCTCGACATCCAGGCAGCGCTGTCGCCCGACGGCCGCTATGCGTACTACTCGAATGTCGCCGGCATTCCCTACGACGGCAAGCAACCCGGCGACATCGACGCGAAATGGCCGCAGGGCCGCATCTATCGCCAGGACTTGACGCAGGCCGGCAGCGAGCCGCAGCCCTTCTTCGACCTGACCCTGCCCGACTTCGAGAAGGAAAAATACTGGATGCCCAGCGCCTGGGACAAGAAGTCCGCCGCTGCCGGCATCGATACGGACGCGAAGGGCAACGTCCTGGTCTGCGACCTGGTGAATCAGCAAGTGGTCGAGATCAGCCCGGAAGGGAAAAAGCTCAGCGCGACCAAGGTGGCCTGGCCGGACAAGGTGGTCGTGTCGCGCAAGACGGGCGATCTCTATGTGCAGTCGCGCAAGGTATCGCGCGGCGCGCTGCCTCCCGCCACGCTCTTCAAGCTCACGGGGCGCGGCGAACAGGCGAAGACCGTGGCGCAGTTGCCCTTGGTCGGGACCGTGGGCGGCGGTTGCACGCTCGACGAAAGCGGTCAGACGCCCGTCCTCTGGCTGGCGGGCAAGGCCAAGGACAACGACAGCGATTCCGGCCAGCTGGTGCGCATCGAGGATCGCGGCGACAAGCTGGTCGTCACCGGCGACCGCTTTCTGAACCGCGACGAGAAGGCCATCACCTTTGTCGGTTATGCCGACGTGGACCGCGAAGCCGAGTTGATCTACATCACCCGTTCGGGCGGCACGGTCTGGCGCTATCACGGCGAAACTGGCGAGGGCGGGCCGCTGGACATCAAGGCGGTGGACCTGGCCATCGGGCCGAACGGCGACCTCTACACCTGGGGCACCACCGGCGGCTATCACGGCCCGATTGCCCGCTACACGCGCGACCTGAAGCCATCGCCGTTGAGTTCCAGCGGCAAGAACACCTATGGCAACGTCTACGGCCGCGCCGGGCGCGGATCGAGCGTCTGCGGCATGAGCGTGGACCTGCACGGCAAGGTCTATGCCACCTTCGGCACCAACGATTGCCATGTGCGCGTCTACGACGAAAAGGGCGACCTGGTGGACTTCCCGCGCAAGCAAAAGGGTACTGATGGCGACAAGGGCGAAATCCCCGCAGCGGTGACAGGCGTTACCGGCTACGGCGGCAGCATTCGCGTGGATGCGGCCGGCAACATGTACCTGCTGCAAGCCGGGATGCCCGCCGACTACCCGGTGCCTCCGGGTTACGAGAAGGATGAAGCCTACCGCAACGCGCTGGGCACGATCTACAAGCTGCCGCCGACCGGCGGCGAGGTGAAGACCAAGAATTACAGCGTCGAGCAGGTCGTCGGGGCCATCGGCAAGTATCCCGGCTGCGGACCGGTCAGCCGCTGGCGCGCGGTTGGCGCCTGCGCTTGCACCAAACCGCGCTTCGACGTGGACGGTTTCGGCCGGCTCTACATTCCAAACGGCATTACCTACTCGGTATCGGTGCGCGACAACTCCGACAACGAGATCGTCCGCTTCGGCGGCTACGGCAACTTCGATTGCCAGGGGCCGAAAAGCAAGGAACCGCGCCCGGAAATCGCCCTGGGCTGGCCGGTCACGGCCAGCGCCAGTGACAAGTATGTCTACGTCGGCGATTGCCTGAATCACCGCGTCGTGCGTGTGGACAAGAAGTACGCGCTCGAAGCGAAGGTGAAGGTGCCGGAATAGCGGCTGAGTGTCCGACCGAAATGGCGTATCTGCTTGTACGTCGGGCTTTCCAGCCC
>JAEUIF010000684.1 GCA_016795185.1 Planctomycetia bacterium
GTACACCCGTTTCGGGGTCGGCGCATCTGCGTATGCCCCCCAACCCGGGGGGCGCCGCGCGACCCGGGGCTGTGGAGTACAACCGCTGCGCGGTAGAAAACTGCCGTGCCGCCCGCGATTCCATTGACTGTACACGCAGCCCCACGCTCACTTCCCCTGCACGTCTTCCGAGCGTTGATAAATCGGCAGGTAGCGATATTCCACCGTCAGGGCCAGCACGCCCATCGCGGTGCAGTAGTTCGGGCCGTAAATCCGGCTGCCCTGGTCGGTGCCGAGCCAGCTGCCATCGCGCTGGTTCTGGTAGCGCAGCAGTTGCTCGCTCAGGGTGGGCCGAAAGCCTTCCCAGTAATTGCCGCCGAGTTGGAACATCGCCTGCGAGCAGTAATAGATGCTGTAGAAAAAGTGGTCCGAGCCCCAGCGCGGCAGGTTCTTCAGCAGGTACGCGCCGCCCTTCAGGTTCTCCGGGCAGCGGTGCAAATCCTTGCCGCAGAGTTCCAGGGCCAGGATGCTGGTGCCCGTGCAGGCCACCGTGGTCTGCGCGCCGGGATAGTACATGAAGCCGCCGTTGAACGACTGGCAGCGCTTGATGTAACCGATGGCCAGGTCGATCGGTTCGGCCGGCACATCGCTACCGACGTTCTTCGCCGCGCGCAGGGCCATCAGTTGCCAGCCGGTGACGCTGATGTCACCGTCGGTCTCCGCGACGCGATAGCGCCAGCCGCCCTTGTGCGGCCCGTTGGCGCGCTGGGCCTTGAGAATGACCTCGACCGCCTTCGGCAACTTGGCACGTATCTCCTCGGAGAGCTTGCGGTCGGTCATGCCGACCACTTCGGCGAGCAGGAGCGTGCAGATGCCGTGGTGGTACATCTCCAGGCTGCCGTCGTTGGAGATCAGCCCGTTGGCTTGCTGGTTCTTCAGTACCCAGCGGATGCCGTCCTCAACGGTCTTCGCATAGGGGCCTTCACTGGGTACATGGCCGGCGGAGAGAAAGGCCATCACGCACAGCGCGGTGACGCCGGGGTTCTTGGTGTTGGCGGAGCGCCAGGAGCCATCGCTTTCTTGCGAACGCTTGAGGAATTGCAAGGCGCGGTCGATGTTATCGTCGGCTGGAGTGCGGCGCGGCGGGTCCGCGCTGGCGGCCAGTGGAAGCAGCAACAGGATGGCCACGGTCAGGTAGCGTGCGGGTGACATCACTTACGATCCGCGAGTTGCTCGAAGTAGAGCTTGATGATGCGGGCATAGTCGTCGCCGTACTTGGCGCGCATGTCCTGCAAGAGTTGCGTGCGCAGCTCGCCGGGCAGCTCGCCCCAGTGCTTGGCGTTGTGCTTCTTCAAGGCTTGCGCGAAGGCACCAGCCTCGGGCGCCCCCTGGCTCGATGCGCCGCGCTCGCTGTTGGTCGCGTCACCACCGGACTGGCCGGTTTGCCGGGTCAACTGTTCGGCGGCCCGGTTCAGTTGCTGCGCGGCGCTATGCATCGCCGGTCGGGCCGCCGGGCTGTTGTTCTGCTGAAGTTGCTCCTGAGCCTGATTCATGTCGCGCTGCGCTTGCTGCAACGCCATGCCGGCTTCGGCCTGCGGGGCGTCGGCCTGCCGGGGCGGATTGGCGCGCGCGGTTTGCTCGGCGGTGCGTTCGAGCGCGTCGGCAGCCAGGGCCTGGGTCTGCTGCGACAACTCCATCTTGCCGTCCATGCCCTGCTTCTCCGCCTGGCGCATCGCTTGCTGGGCCTTCTGGGCTTCGGTGCTGGCCTGTTGCAGCGCCTTCTGCGCTTCGGGAGTGGAAGCCTGGCCGGCGAGCTGCGCCAGCCGTTTCGCCAGTTCGTCGGTCTGTCGTTGCAGTTCTTGCTGCCGCGCTTGCTGCTGAGTTCGCTGCACGTCGGGGTTCTTTGCCAGCGCTTCAAGTTGTCGATTGACCGCTTCCTGGCGCTCCGCCAGTTTGGCGGCCTGGGCCGCGTGCTCCGGCTGGGCTTTTTCCAGCTGCCGTAACTGCTGCGCACTTTGGCGGCCGGCCTCTTCGGCGGGGCCGAACGCACCCGCTTGCAGCCGACGCGCGGCCTGCTGGGCCGTGCGCGCCGCCTCTTCGCCCTGGAGCGCGGCGGGTGCTTTCTGGCCCTGGTCCTTGGCTAACTGTCGCGCCAACTCGGTTGTCAGCTTTGCCAGTTCGTTCTGCTCGCGCACCAGTGCCGCCACCGGGTTCTGACCGGCTGGCAGCGCCTGGCCGGCGTTGCCTTGCTGCCGTCGCGCTTCCAATAGGTCGCGCTGGCCTTGCGCCAGTTCCTGCGCTTGCTGGCCGAGTTGCCGGGCCTCATCCTGCCGCGCCTGATTCATCGACTCGCGCAGTCGGTCGCTCTGCTGCATCAGCCGCTGCAATTCCTGATTCAATTCGGCCTGTTCCTTGCGCAGCAAGTCGGCAGCAGACTGTTGGTTCGTGGCTTCGGCCAGTTGTTGCTGCCGGTCGGCCAACGTTTGCAACTGCTGCTGTTCAAGCAAGGCCTGTGCCACTTGCTGGTTCAATTGCCGCAGTTCGTCCAGGCGACGCAGCGCTCCCGCCAGTTCCTGTTCGGCAACGGCCAAGCGCTTCTGACGGTCGGGCACATGCGCTTGCTGGCCGGCTTCCTGGAACGCGCGCTCGCTGCGGCGCAGTTCACCGTCCGCCACTTCCCGCGCCAGATCGGCCAAGGCTTCCAGGCCGGGCGACTTTTCGGCTTCGCGCGCCAGTTCACCGAGAGCCGTCGCTTGCTTGCGGCTATCGCGTTCCAGGTCTTGCAATACCTTGGCCTGTTCCGGACTAAGTGATGTTTGATTGCGGCTTTCCTCTTCGAGCCGCGCCAGCGCCTTGCGATCCGCACCGAGTGCGGCCTTGATGCGGTCGAGTTTCTGCTGAAAATCGTCGCGCCGCGCCGTGATTTCTTGCACCGCCGACGGGCCGCGCCGGGCGACCGTCACCGTGCGCCAGCGGTCGCCCGCCGGATGCCAGACCACTTGCGGCTGCAAGCCGGCCGAGGGCACTCGCCGATTGTCGGCAGCGCGCACCCGATAGCGCAGTTCATCACCTTCCCGCAACTTGCCCGCCAGCGCGAAGTCGAACTCTCCGCGCGCTTCCGGCGTGCCCTGGCCTTGCAACGCAATGGGCTCGACCATCGAGGCACCATTGTTGATGCGATATTCGACGGCCGCTTCGTCCACGGCCACATCGTCCACGATGCGTACCATCAGTGCCAGCCGGTCATACGGATGGATCGACTTACGGTCCTCGCCGCCCGTTACCTGCAAGAACGCGGGCGGCTGGTCGGGCTGCACGTTCACTCGGCACGCCGGTGTTTCGGTGACGATGCCGTGCGGCCCCGTAAGGATCAGTTGCAGACTACCGGCTTCGGTCAAAGGCAGAGACGCCTCTGCCGACTGACCATCGGCGGCCAACGCCACGGGCAATTCCCGCGCGTGGCGCACGTCGGCAGCGGTCCAGCGCAGCACGGCCGCCAACGCAGGACGACGAAACTCGAACCGTAACTGCGCCGTGCCGAGCTGCATGCCACTGAAATCCTGCACGGCCTGCAGTGATCGGGGCTCCAGGTTCTTCAGCGCGTAAGCCGGCGGCGACACGACGATGCGCGGACTGCCCGGCGCTAACTCCACGGGCTCGACGGCCGTGACCTGATAGACCGGGCTGACCGCCTGGCCCGCCACGACCCGATAGGTAAAATCGCCGGCCACCCGGTCGATCCGGCCCGTGAAGCCGCCCGATTCGAGGGCGAGGAGTTGATGGAAAACCTGGCCACCGGCATCAATGACTTCCACCTGGCATTCGGTCGGCAAGGCGACGCCAGACCGGTGCGGCGTCAAGCGAGCTTGCACGGACCACGGACGGCCCAGTGCCGCGTGGGCATCGCCCGGGCTGACGACCAGTTGGTAGGGCGCGGGCCAGTCGACCGCGCGCCACGGCGTCAGGAAACGCTGGACATGAATACCGAATTCTCTTGGCCAGCGCAGAGCGGGCGACAGGACGACCAGCGCCGCGACGACGGCCAGGGCCACGAACGGCCCTCCGGCGCGCGGCGGGACGGCTTGAATGAAATCGATGTCGGCCGTGCGCCGCTCGGCGTCTGCCGCCAGCAGTGCGATCAGTCGCGGCGAACCGCAGCCAGTGTCGCCCTTTCCGGCCAATTCCACCGTGGTACTGAGGCGTTCGCCGAGGTTGGGATGGCGCTGTTCGATAACTGCTGCCAGGTCCGCCCGTGCCGGACGGTGCAAGAGCGGCCCCAGCAGGACACGCCAGGCCGTCCAGAGCCCGACGAGCAACCAACCGCCAAGGAAGCCGTAGCGCGCCCAACTCGGCAGCGCGTAGAAGGCGTCCGCGAGCAGTGCCAGGCCAGCCAGCGGTGCCAGGACCAGTCCGAGCAACCCCAAACCGCGCAGCAGCCGCTGTCGACGCAGATGCCGGTCGAGTGCCGTCAACTTGCGTTCCAGGGTAGCCGGCAAGGCTGTTTCGATCATCGTGAACATTCCTTGCTCGTGGAGTCACGGCTTGCAGAGGCGGAACGGTGGTGGGAACTTCCCTTGAATTGTAAACCGGACAGGCGGACGCGGGCAAGCACTCATCGTGTCGCAGCGACTCGGAAATTCGTTGCCTGGTCGAAAAGGCAGGGATACAGTTGAACCCTGTTGCTGAAGTCGTGCGCCGCGCGGAATATATCGCAGGCCGCACGTCCCCTCGCTGCGGAGGCTTGCACCCGCGATGCGTCGTTCGCTGTCATCGCCGTTCGTTGCCCTGACTTTCTTACTCTCATCCTCCCTGGCATGCGGCCAGGCCCCAGCAGGCTCCTTCAAGGACGTGGTCCAGCCGCTGATTGAAAACCATTGCATCGATTGTCACGGACCTCGCGTCCAGAAGGCGAAGCTGCGGCTGGACAACCTTGCCCCGGATTTTCGCGATCCGCGCGTCGCGGCCGTCTGGGCCACCGTTCACGATAAGCTGGCCTCTGGCGAAATGCCGCCCAAGAAGCAGGAACGACCGCCGCAGGACGAACTGAAAGCGACGCTGGCCCTGCTGCACAAGGAACTTTACGCCGCTTCCCGCCAGCGCCAGGAGAAACAGGGCCGCGTGGTCGTCCGGCGGCTGAACGGCACCGAGTATGAAAACACCGTCTGCGATCTGCTCGGTACGCGCGTCAACCTGAAGGAAATGCTGCCGGAGGATAGCCCGGTCGCCGGCTTCGACAACGTCAGCGCCGCCCTGGACATCTCGGCCACCCATCAGTTGCTCTATCAGGAAGCGGCGGAGAAAGCGATTCTGTCGGTCGTTCCGCCGCACCCGCACCTGCCGTTCAGCGACCGGCGCACCGGCAAGGAAATCTCCACCAAGGGGCCGAACTTCCAGCAGACGCTGACGCGCAGCTGTTTCGTGAAGGATGAAGCCCTCATCATCTACAGCAAGCTGCCGCGCTACGGCCTGTGCGCCACGGCTCCGGTGCCGGCGGCAGGGCGCTACAAGGTGCAGATGTCGATCGCGGCCGTCGGCGCGAGCAACAAGGCGGTGCCGGCGGCTTTCATGGTCATCGGCACGGGTCGGGAGGATGCCGTCCTGCGCGAACTGCGCGACATCGCGCCGGGTCAGCCGACCGTCGTGGAGGTGGAAATCGATCTCGAACGCCGCCAAGCGTTCGTCGTGAACCTGCTCTTGCAGTGGGACATCCGCGCATTCAAGAAGCCCATCGAAGAGTACGATGGGCCGGGGCTGCGCGTCGATTGGCTGAAGATCGAAGGCCCCATCGGCGACTGGCCGCCGCCGAGCTATCAGAGCCTGTTCGCGGGTGTGCCGCTCAAACCGCGTTCGGTGGTCAAGGCGGAAATGGAGGGCAGGGCCCCGCCGAAGATTAATGCCGTGCGTTCCGAAGCCGCCTGGGCCGGCGATCCCCTGGTGCCCGCGTCCGCTCAGCCCAAGCAGGACGCCGAGCGCTTGCTGCGCGCTTTTTTGCCGCGCGCCTTCCGGCGGCCGGTGAGCGAAGAAATTCAGAAGCAGTTCGTCGCCCGTGTCCACGACAAGCTCGACAAGGGCTACACCTTCCTCGATGCGATGACCTTTGGCTACAAGGCGGTCCTGTCCTCGCCGCACTTTTTGCTGCTCGTCGAACCGGGCGCGTCCGCGACCATCAAGGACGGCGACTTCCAGTCACCAAAGCTCGACGACTACGCGCTGGCCTCGCGCCTGTCCTACTTCCTCTGGTCCACCCTGCCCGATGCGGAACTGCTGGAACTGGCGTCACAGAAAGAATTGAGCAAGCCCGCAGTGCTGCGTGCCCAGGTCGAACGGTTGCTGAAGTCCCCCAAGGCTCAGCGCTTCACCGAGAACTTCGTCGGCCAGTGGCTCGACCTGCGCAAGATCGATGCCACTATTCCCGACCCGCAACTGTATGGCGACTTCGACGGTACGTTGCTCTGGGCCATGCCGCGCGAGACCTATCGCTTCTTCGACGAGGTACTCCAGAACGACCGCAGTCTGCTGGAGTTCGTCGATTCCGACTGGACGATGCTCAACGAGCGCCTGGCCAAGCACTACGGCATCCCCGACGTGCTCGGCAACGACCTGCGAAAGGTGCAGCTCCCGCCGGGCAGCCATCGCGGCGGAGTGATGACCCATGCCAGCGTGCTAAAAGTCACGGCCGACGGCACGCGCACGTCGCCGGTGCTGCGCGGCGTGTGGGTGCTGGAGCGGATCATCGGCAAGCCGCCCGCGCCGCCACCGCCCGACGTGCCCAACATTGAACCGGACATCCGCGGCGCGACCACGATCCGCCAGCAACTTGACAAGCACCGCTCCATCGCCAGCTGCGCTTCGTGCCACATGCATATCGACCCGCCCGGCTTCGCGCTGGAGAACTTCGACCCGATCGGCGGCTGGCGTGACTACTACCGCGCCTCGGCACGCACCAAGGGCGGCGTGGTCACTCTCCCTGGCTATACCGGCCGGGCCTTCTATCGCGGGCCGGATGTCGAGAAGGGCGGCGTCACCCACGACGGCAAACCCTTCGAGACCATCGACGACTACAAGAAGCATCTGCTGAACGATAAAGATCAACTGGCCCGCAGCCTGACGGAAAAACTCCTGATCTATGCCACCGGTGCGGAGATTCAGTTCGCCGACCGCGAGATCGTGGAACAGCTCGTGGCGACGTTGAGGGACAAACAGTACGGCTTCCGCACGCTGGTTCACGAAATTGTGCAGAGCCGGGTATTCTTGAATAAATAGGCGAAACACCAATGTGCCCCTCTCCCCTTGCGGGAGAGGGGTTGGGGGTGAGGGGCCCCGGTCAGTTTTTCCGTCGCTCCGCCCCCCCCCCCCCACCCCCCAACCCCCCGCGGGGGGGG
>JAEUIF010000714.1 GCA_016795185.1 Planctomycetia bacterium
GACCACTCTTCAGAGTGGTCCGCACCGCGGACCCTACAATTGCCTTCTCCGTTCAGGGCGAAAACACTGCCGTGCTCAAGCGACTCGAACTCGTCGGATTCAAGAGCTTTGCCGACAAGACGCAGTTCGATTTTGCGCCCGGCGTGACCGCCATCGTCGGACCGAACGGCTCCGGCAAATCCAACGTGGTCGATGCCGTCCGCTGGATCCTCGGCGAGCAGAGCGCCAAGAGCCTGCGCGGCGGCGAGATGGCCGACGTCATCTTCAACGGCTCCGCCACCCGCAAGAGCCTGGGGCTGGCCGAAGTCACGCTCACCTTCGACAACGCCAAACGGCAACTCGCGATCGACGCCGAGGAAGTGCAGATTACCCGGCGCGTCTATCGATCCGGCGAGGGCGAATACCTCATCAATCAGCAGCTTTCGCGGCTCAAGGACATCAAGGATTTGTTCCTCGGCACCGGCGCGGGCAGCCATGCCTACTGCATCATCGAGCAGGGCCGCGTGGACAGCATGCTCCAGGCTTCCACCAAGGAGCGGCGCATCATCTTCGAGGAAGCCGCCGGCATCAGCCGCTTCAAGTCGCGCAAGCTGGAAACGCTGCGCAAGCTGGAGCGCGTCGATCAGAACTTGCAGCAATTGAAGCTGGTGCTCGACGAGGTCGAAAAGCAGCTGCGTTCAGTCAAGTTGCAGGCATCGAAGGCGCAACGGCACCAGGAGTACAGCCAGCGGTTGCGCGAGCTGCGCGTCGCGCTGAGCTTGCACGATTATCACCAGCTTTCGGAGCAGCTGGGGTCCGCGTCGTCGGTGCTGGAAGGCTTGCGCGGCGAATTGGCCGAGCGCTCCGCCCAGACGCAGACCTGGGAGGTCGAGGTCCGCCGGCTGGACGAGTCACTGCTGCAACTCGACGGCACCCTGCACGAGCAGGAAGGCCGGCACGCCCAGGCCAAGCAGCAGATCGCCACGGCCGAAACGACGCTCAGCCGCGAACGCGAACTGTCCGCCGAGCAGGACAAGGAACTGATCGCCCGGCGCGCACAGCTGGCCGACCTCAACGTGCGCACGGTCGCCCTGGCCGACGCCGCGGCAGAAGCAGCCAAGGCGTGTGCCGCCGTCGAAAGCGAATGCCAGCACCACCGGACGCACGTGCAGGAGATGGCCGAATCGCACCAGGGGACCATCGTCCGGTTGAACGTCTTGCAGCGACAGGTGCAGGCGGACAACGCGGAACACTTTCAGCAGATGCAACGGCTGGCGCACTGCCAGAACGACGTGACCAGCCGCAAGGGCCAGCTCGACAGCCTGCGCCGCGAACGCGACCGGCTGCGGCACAAGGGTGACCAGGCCGCCGAGCACCTGGCCGTCATCGACCTGGAGCTGCAAGCGCTGACCAGTGCGGAGGAAGGGCTGCAAACCCGCCTCGCCGCCGCCAGGCAGTCGCTGGCCGAAAAGAACCACGAACGCGAGCGCTTCCGGCAGCGCGCCGAATCGACGGCAGCGCTGCTGACCAATCTGAAGACCGAACACAGCGGCATCGCCAGCCGCATCGACGTGCTCGACCGACTCGAACGCAGCCATGAAGGACTGGGGGCCGGCGTCCGCGAGGTCTTCGCGCTGCGCGAGCAGGCTGATCCCGGTCCCTGGCGATCAGTGCTGGGCATCGTCGCCGATTTCCTCACCGTGCCGCGCGAGCATGCCGGCCTGATCGACCTGGCCCTGGGCGAAACCGCGCAACGCTTCCTGGTCCGCGACCTTGACCAGTTGTACGAGGCTCTGCGGCAACAGGGGCAGCCCTTCTCCGGGCGCGTGTCGTTCCTGCCCATCGAGCCGCGCCAGCACCTGGCCGCGCCGGGCACGCGGGAGCACGCGCAGCCGCTGGTGGCGCGGGTGACGTGCGACCACCCGGACCTGGCGCACTTGCCCGCGCAGCTGTTCGGCGAAACGCTGCTGGTGCCCGACCTGGCGGCGGCGCGCCGCCTGGCTTCCCAGGCACCGGGCCTGCGACTCATTACCGCGCAGGGCGAGTTGCTCGAACCGGACGGCACCCTCACCGTGGGCGCTCACCACGCGGGCACGGGCATCCTGTCGCGGAAGAGTGAACTGCGCGAACTGCGCCACGCGGCTGAGTCGTTGCAACGACGCATCGCCAGCACCGAGGACGATCTGGCGGGCATCCGCCGGCACGAGGCAGCACTCGAAGCGCAAGCCATCGCCGTGCAGGAGGAGATCAACGTCCTCAGCGACCAGGCCGCCGACCTGCGTTCGCGCGTGAGCCAGCACCGGCAGCAGCGCGAGGGCCTGCACGAAGAGGTCGAACTCAGCCGCACCGAGATCAGCGGGCTGGAGCAGGACATCGCCTCGCTGGAAACCGCCTGCCAGCAAGCCGTGGCCCAGGTCGAGGAGGCCGAACGGCAGCTGCAAGCCGTGCAGCAGCGCAAGGAGCAGGCCGAGCGCGAAATCCGCGAGAAGGAACTATTGCGCGAACAGCAGGCCCAGGAACGTGAAACCGCCAAGATCGCCTTGGCCCAGGTCGAGGAACGTCTCAAAGGCTTGCGGGCGCGGCGCGACCAGACCGAGCAAGACCTGACGCAGCGCCGCCAGGAACGCGAGCAGGCCAGCGGCCAGCTACAGACGGCACGCACGCGCTCCGAGGAAAGCCAGCGCACCATGCTCCAGGCGCAAGCCGACCTGGCGCGGTGGTATCTCGAAAAGGAAGCAGCCCAGCGGCTGGCTGCCCAGCTGACCTTGAAGCGAGACGAGCAGCGCCGGCAACGGCAAGCGCTGAACGAGCAACTGCAAGGGGCGCACAACTCCTGGCGCTCCCAGCAGGAGCAGGCCAGCAGTCGCGAACTCGAAGCCAGCAATCTGCGCAACCGCCGTGACCACCTCGCTGCTCGGCTGCGCGAGGACTATCAGCTGGAATTGGCGGACCTCTACGGAGAGAAAGTGGCCAGCAGCCAGTGGCCGGTGGCCCGCGTGGCTATTGCAGTGGCCACGGCACCAGCCCCGCAGACCGAGGAGCCGCCGGCTACCGACGCCGCAACACTACCGGCCGAAGCCACCGCCGACGCCGACGCAGCGGCCAGCGACGACACTGCTACCGAGGAGCCGGAAGCGGCCGAGGAGCCGGAAGCAGCCGAAGCCAACGCCATCGAGATTCCCGAAGGTTCGCTGCCCACCACGGAGGGCCTGGTCACGCTCGCGCAGGCCAGTGAGGAAATCGAGGAACTGAAGCGCAAGGTGCAGCGACTGGGCAGCGTCAACCTCGAAGCGTTGCAAGAGTTGGTGGAGTTGGAAGTCCGCGCCAAGGATTTGAAAACGCAGTACGACGACCTGACGACTTCGCAAAAATCGCTGCTCGACATCATCAACCAGATCAATCAGGACAGCAAAAAACTGTTCAGTGAAACCTTCGCCACCATTCGCGGCCATTTCCAGGAACTGTTCCGCAAGCTGTTCGGCGGCGGCCGAGCCGATGTGGTGCTGGAGGACGAGAACGACGTGCTCGATTGCGGCATCGAGATCATCGCCCAGCCGCCCGGCAAGGAACTGCGCAGCATCTCGCTGATGTCCGGCGGCGAGAAGACCATGACCGCCGTGGCGCTCTTGCTCTCGATCTTCCGCAGCAAGCCGAGCCCATTCTGCATCCTCGACGAGGTCGATGCGGCGCTCGACGAGGCCAACATCGGTCGCTTCAGCGCGGTGCTGCGCGACTTCCTCGACCTCTCGCAGTTCATCCTCATCACGCACTCGAAGAAGACGATGGCCACCGCCGACGTGCTCTACGGCGTGACCATGCAAGAAAGCGGCATCAGCAAGCGGGTGGCGGTGCGCTTCGGCGACTGGGAAAAGAAGAACGGGCAGACGGCCGAGCCGTCACAAATGCCCGAGTCCCAAGGCTTTGCGGGTCGATAAGGCAGCAGCTGGCTCGAATGCCCCCCATGACTTGAAAAGAAATTTAGAAATTGCCCACGTTGTCATTCTCGCCCGCCGCGGAGTGGCGGGCTACTTTCAGGCCGGCTCTAGCGGCGGCGGACGCGGAAGGGGCGGCCAGGCACCGCTTGTCGGCTGACGACCTTGCCCAGCTGGTCGAACTCGATGATCTGCCGGTTCTGGCTGTCGGCGGCCAGCGTGTGGCCGTTGGCCAGCCGGGTGGCGAAGGTGGCTTGCGAGACGCTGCACTCCAGATAGACCTTGCCGTTCTCGTCGATCTCGCGGACCTTGTTCGTGTTATACAGGGCGATCAGGAAGTGCCCGTTGGGCAGCAACTCGACGCTGCCCCAGCCGGAGGTGTTGCCCGCCGGCACGCTGCGCACTTCCTTGCCGAGCGCGTCCAGCTCGACGATGTTGCCGTTGCTGTGGATGTAGAGGATGTGGCGGTTGGGCAGCAACTGGGCGCAGTAGATGCTGTGCGGCTTCTGATGCGACCAGACCTTCTTGCCTTCGCGGGTGACCTCGGCCAGTTCGGTGTAGGTGGCGAAGAAGATGTTGCCGTTGGGCAGCGACTGGGCGCTGACCGGATTGCCGGTGACACCGTATTCCCAGATCACCTGGCCGTCGCGGTTGCGTTCGGTGAGGCGGGAGGAGTTGTGCTCGGCGATCAGTAGTCGGCCGGTGGGCAGCACCTGCACGTCGGCCGGGCCTTGCACGCCATCGATCTTCCAGTTGGCCTTGCCGTCGGCCCCGTACTCCCAGACCTGGCCCTCGCCGCTGGCGCCGCCGTCGAAGTCGCAGACGACGGTCAGGCCCAGCGGACGCGCCGGCCGCACCGCCTGCACCAGTTCGGCCTTCGCCTCGTTCGCTTGCCACCATTCGCTCCAGGCGGCGCGGTATTTCAAGCGGGTGGCGGCGGTCGTCGGCGGGCCGGACAGCGCGGGTGCGTCCGCGCCGGCGATCTGGCACAGGCGGTCCTCGGCGGCCCAGAACAACGGCAGCGGTCCTTCGCCGAGCAAGGCGATCAGGGTGGGGACGGCAGAGCGGTCGCGCGCCGCGACCAGCGCCAGGGCGGCAGCCAGCCGGACGCGCGGCTCGGGGTCTTGCAGCAGCTTGCGCGCGGCGGTGCGATGTTCGCCGCCGGCATGCACCAGGGGCTGCACGGCGGCGAGCCGGCGGATGGGAAGAGAATCCTGGGCGGCAGCGGCCAGCAGGGGGGCTGGCAGGCCGTCTGCGCTGCCCAGGTGTGCCAGCAAGCCCACGATCTCGTCTTCGAGTTGGCGATCGTGAGCGCTGGGCAAGTAGGCCAGAAGAATTTCGATGGTGCGCGGCGGATTCAGGGTGGCCAGCCGACGAGCGGCGGCGGCCAGCACCTCGCAACCGACCCGCTTGTCGCCGAGGGCCGCCAGGCATTCCTTGGCGCGATTAGCGCGTTCCACGTCGGCGTCGGTCGCCGCTGCTTGCAGGGCCGGTTCGGCGGCCAGTCCGAGCGCGGTTAGCGCCTTGGTGGCGGCTTCGCGGGTTTCAAAGTCGTCGTCGCCGAGCTGGCGAATCAGGTCGGCCAGGCGCTGGCGGGCGGCATCGTCCAGCGTGCGCCGGCTGAAGAATTCCAGCAGGGGTTTGCCGTCTTCGGTTAAGTTCGCCTGCTGGAGCAATTGCCGGTCGTGCTGCCGTTGGGCCTCGCTGTCGGCCGCGCACAGGGCGAGCGCGGATGCGGCAAGCAGGGTCAGGACCGCTGGAATGCGCGCGTGCATGACGCAACGTCCTCGCTGAGCCGAGTTCGGCGGATCGGCCGCTCGGTTCCTTAGACTACGGCCGGCGCGGTTTGGTTCCCGGCAAACTGGACAGTTTGCGGATTGCCGGTGCGCGGCCGGCAGCGGTCGAAGGGCGTCACGTACTTCAGCATGAAATAGAAGTGGGCCAGGCTGCCGCCCATCACGAAGATATGCAGCAGTTCGTGGGAGCCGAAGACGCCCGGCCAAAGCGGCGGCCAGCGGGTCAGGTAACACAAGGCCCCGAGGGTGTACAGCAGGCCGCCCAGCCAGACCCAACGCACCGGGCCGCTCGACACGGCCCGCACCAGGCCCGGATGCGCCGAGGACAGCGCCCAGCCGAGCGCCAGGTAAATCACGGGGTTCAGCCAGCGGGGCAAGTTGTCGAAGGTCAAGCGGACGCCGATGGCGACGACGGTGATGGCCCAGATGGCCGAGAGCATGAGCCACTTCGAGCGGCCGGGCAGCAAGGTGAAGGCGATGCCGGTGCAGGAGGCGGCAATCAGCAGGTGAATGCCGACGTAGTCGCCGGCGATGAACCACTCGTGATAGCCGGGCCACACCGGGACGGCATGGTACAGAGCGCTGGCGCCGAAGCAGGCGATCGCGCCCAGTCCGAAGATCAGCAAGCTAATCTGCTTGGGCCGGTCGCCCCGGCTGCGCCGCCAGAGCAGCCAGGTAGCGGGAAACGCCAGCACCATCCAGAGGAAATGGGTCCAGGTGCTGATCGGATCGCGCGGGTGCAGCAGCAATTCCATCCAGGACTCCAGGCCGTCCATTCGCCGCTGGCGGCTTTGCACTCTTCCGTTGCGAAGCTGCCAGCGGCGAATGGACGAACCGAAACAGTAGCCAGACTTCGTGAGGAAATGGTGTGGGTTGCCTTCAACTCGCGCGACGCAGCGCCGTCAGCAGGGCATCCGTCACCTCGTGGGTCGTGGACGAACCGCCGAGGTCCGGCGTGCGCGCCTTGCCTTCGCCCAGCACCTGCCCCACCGCGGCATGCAGACGGCGCGCGGGTTCGTCCTGCCCGACCGCTTCGAGCAGGTCGATGGCCGGCAGCAAGAGCGGCAGCGGGTTGGCGCGGTCCGCGCCGATGTCTTCCCGGCTACCGCCGTGGAAGGCCTCGTAGACGCGCACGCCCTCGCCGAAGTTGATGCCGGCGGTGGCGCTGATGCCGCCGACGACGCCCGCCCCCAGGTCGCTGACGATATCGCCGTAGAGGTTGCCCATCACCAGCACGTCGAACTGCTGTGGCTTGCTGACCATTTGCATGCAGCAGTTATCGACGATCAGCTCGCGCGTCTGCATCTCCGGGAAGTCGCGGGCTATGGCGCGAAAGGCCTCCAGGAAGAGCCCGTCGGCCTTCTTCAAAATGTTGGCCTTGTGGACGCAGCAGATGGTCTTGCGGCCGTTCATCCGCGCCCACTCGAACGAGAAGCGAAAGAAGCGCTTGCAGGCGGCTTCGGTCACCACCTTGATGCTCTGGATGACGCCCGGCACGATTTCGTGCTCGATGGCGGCGTACAGGTCTTCGGTCAACTCGCGGATGACGCAGAGATCGACGCCTTGGTGCCGTGCGGGCAGGCCGGGCAAGTTCTTCAGCGGACGCACCGCGGCGAACAGACCGAGTTGCCGGCGAAAGGCGACATTGAGGTTGCCGGTCGGCGGCCCCGGCGGGGAGAGGAGCTTGGTCTTGAGGGCGATGCCGGTCTGGCGGATCGATTGCAGCATGGCTTCCGGGAGGGCCGCGCCACCGCGTTCGAGCGAGGCCAGCCCGGCGAGATGTTCATCCCATTCGATCTCGACGCCGGCCGCCGCCAGGATTTGCTGCACGGCCGGCACCTGATCAATGCCCGCTCCACCCCCCTGCACCAGCGTGATGCGCAATGGCATGGTCGCCCCTTCCCGTTGCTGAATTTGACGAATGTCCAGGCCGTTGGCGGCTACGCACCACCAAGTATAGGTATACGCGGAACAGGTCGTTGAACCAACGGGTGGGCCGGGTAGAATGGGAGGCTGCGAAACCGCTAGCGGCCGGGGCTCGGTCGCCAACGAACTTCACTTCGGCGGGTTACAGTCCTTGACGGTCCAGTTCGCCGTATGCCGGGAGCGCTGCCGATGCCGTACAAGGCCGAAATCAGCCGGTCCAATCCGTCCTGCTTCATCTTCCTGATCGACCAGTCCGAATCGATGACCGAGGTGTTGCCGGACCAGGGCAAATCGAAGGCCGAGGCCCTGGCCGACGCCACCAATCGGCTGTTGCAAACGCTGGTGCTGCGCTGCGTGCGCGGCGAGACGGTGCTGGACCGCTTTCACGTCGGCGTGATCGGCTACGGCAGCAAGGTGGCTTCGGCCCTCGGCGGGCCGCTGGAAGGCCGCAAGCTGGCGCCGCTCAGCGAACTGGCGCAGAACCCGTTGCGCGTCGAGCAGCGGACGCGCAAGGCGCCGGACGGCGCGGGCGGGCTGATCGAGCAATCGTTTCGCTTCCCGATCTGGTTCGACGCCGTGGCCGACGGCATGACTCCCATGTGCGGGGCCATCGACCTAGCCTGGAGTTACGTGGTCGAGTTCTTGCAGTGGTATCCGCACTGCTATCCGCCGCTCATCATCAACCTGACGGACGGACGGCCGTCCGACGGCAACCCGGAACCGCATGCCGCCACGGTGCGCAGCCTGGGCAGCAGCGACGGCAACGTGCTGCTGTTCAATTGCCATCTGTCGATTCACGCCAAACAGGCGATCGAGTTTCCGGACCGGGAAGCGGACCTGCCTGACAACTTCGCCAAGATGCTGTTCAAGATGTCGAGCCCGCTGCCGTTGCCGATGCGAGAGACGGCCAAGCGCGACGGCTTCAAGGTCGGCGAGGGCAGCCGGGGCTTCATGTACAACGCCGACATGGTTTCGGTCATTCGCTTTCTCGACGTGGGCACCCGCGTCGATCCGAAGAACCTGCGCTAGCTGGGGAGAACGGAAGCTGATCCGAAGCCAAGTTCGTAGTTCCGCCTTCAGGCGGCGAGCGACTCCACCGCCTGAAGGCGGAACTACGAACGC
>JAEUIF010000704.1 GCA_016795185.1 Planctomycetia bacterium
CTGCAAGCACATCGAAGCCGTGCTGGCCACGCTCGGCCGGGAAGCCCCCGAACGCCTCAAGCAGCGCAAGGCAGCCATCACCCGGCCGGAAGTCTTCTTGCAATATGGCGAACAACTCCGCCTGGGCTTGCACCTGCCACCCCGGCATACCGATCCACTCGGTCAGCTGGCAGCCACGTTCTTCGATCCGGCGGGCCGCTGGCAGGGTGAGGGCGGCGACCGCTACGCCGCGCTGCTCGAAGCGATTCAGCAGGTGCCCGAGCCGGTGACGATTCTCTCGGACGCGATGGAGTTCATTCAGCGCGAGATCGACCGCGACGAACTCGCCAAGCTCGAACAACACCTGCTCGAACGACTGGATCAGGGCGACCTCAACCTCGAACTGCTGAACGTGCCGCTTTATCCGTACCAGGTGCGCGGTGCGCTCTTTCTGGGCTGCCGGGGCCGGTCGATCCTCGGCGACGACATGGGCCTGGGCAAGACCGTCCAGACGCTCGCCGCCGTGGAATTGCTGGCGAAGGAGCGCGGCATCGAGCGCGTGCTGGTGGTTGCGCCATCGTCGGTGAAGTATCAGTGGGAGACGGAGATCAAGAAATTCACCAGCCGCCCGGTACAGGTCATCGAGGGCAGCTCGAAGCAGCGCCGCGGCCAGTACGGCAAGCCCACGTTTTATCGGCTCATCAACTACGAAGCGGTCGTCAAGGACCTGGAATCGCTCAACGCCTGGCAGCCCGACTTGATCGTGCTCGACGAGGCGCAGCGCATCAAGAACTGGGAATCGAAGACTTCGCAGGCCGTCAAGAAGTTGCGCAGCCAGTACGCCTTCGTCCTCACCGGCACGCCGCTGGAAAACAAGCTCGAAGAGCTGTACAGCATCGTCCAGTTCGTCGATGACCGGCGGCTAGGCCCGGCCTTCCAGTTCCTGCACGATCATCGCGTGCTCGATCGCGAGGGCAAGCTGCAAGGCTACCGCCGACTCGACGAGGTGCGCGAGAAATTGACGCCGGTCTTCCTGCGGCGCACGCGCGCCGAGGTGCTCGGCCAGCTGCCCGCGCGCACCGACAGCACCGTCTACGTCGAAATGAGCGACAGCCAGCGGGAAGCCTATCGCGAGCAGCAAACGACGCTGGCCCAGCTGGTGAGCAAGCCCTACCTGAGCGAACTGGACCGACGGCGAATCATGTGTTGCATCACCAATCTGCGGATGCTTTGCGACAGCACGTTTCTCTTCGACAAGAAGACGCACGTCTCGCCGAAGCTCGACGAACTGGCTGAACTGCTGCGCGACCTGCTGACAGCCGGTCCGCACAAAGCGGTGATTTTCAGCCAGTGGGAAGTGATGTTGCATGAGACGGCGGCGCAGCTCGAACGCCTGGGCATCGGCCATGTCTTGCTGGCCGGCAGCGTGCCGGGCAAGGAGCGCCGCGCTTTGATGGAACGTTTCCGGGATGACGACCAGTGCCGGGTGTTCCTCAGCACGGATGCGGGCGGCACGGGCCTGAACTTGCAGTCGGCGGACACGGTGATCAACCTCGAGGTGCCCTGGAACCCGGCGGTGCGCGAACAGCGCATCGCGCGGGTGCATCGCCTGGGACAGCACCGGCCGGTGCAGGTCATCAACCTGGTGACGCGGGGCAGCATCGAGGAGCGCGTGCTGAAAACGGCGGCACTGAAACAATCGTTGTTCGAGGGCGTCTTCGCCGACGGCAGCGACGAGGTGAGTTTTGAATCGTTGGGCCAAAAGTCGCTGCTCGACACGATGCGCGAGCTGGTGGGTGAGGCTGCGCCGCGCGGCGCGGAACCGACGGAACCGACCGACCCGCGACTGGCCCTGCTCGAAAACGGTGTGCAATTCCTGGAAGCGCTGGCGGCATTGAGCGAGAGCGCGGCGGAGAAACCCGCCTGGCTGGAAGCATTGGTGACAGAAGGCAATGGCCGACCGCAACTACAGCTGCCATTGCCGTCGCCGGAACTGATCCAGCGCGGCGCGGCGGCACTGACCGCAATCGTGCGCGGCCTATCCACAGATCGAAGCGAGCGGCGGGGTTTATCCCCGCCGTGATACTGCCGGCGACACCATCGGGTTCGTGGACAACGATCAGTGCATCACGCCGGTCGCCGGCCATGCCGCCGGGATAAGACCGGCAGCTCGCTTGCACTCAATTCCGCCGCGCTATTCCTTCGCCTTGACCAGCGGATACGCGGCGACGCCTTTCAGCGTCTGCGAATAGAGCACGTCCTCGGCGAAGATCAGGTTGCCGGGTACTTCCTTTTGCTTCGACTTCACGCGCGCCGTGACCTTGCCCTGGACGACATCAATCACGCTGATCTCCGGTTCCTGGTCCGGTCCCGAGGCGAGGGGCAGGAAGTAAAGATTGCCGCTGGCCGTGCCCTGGCCCGACGGCATGCCGATCTTGTCCAGCCGCCAGGCTTCGACGCCCTTTTCGATATCGATGGCCTTGCAGTGATTCTTGCCGACGATGACCGCCTTGCCCGCGAACACACCTGCGAAGTACAAGTCATCGGGTCCGCGATTGAGCTTCCAGTGCAGCGACCCGTCGCGCAGATCGATGCAGTGCAGCGCATTGGCGTCCGGCGCGGTGAAGACCAGCTTGCGCCCGTGGATGGCGGGCGCGGCGACGCGCCATTCGGCTTCGGGCACAACCGGCATCATGCCCACAAACGGGCGCGGCGGTGGATTGACTGGCGCTGGCGCTTCCGCACGATAGGCGTATGCCCAGGCCACGCTGCGCGTGAGCAGATCGAAGCCCAGCACCGTGCCCGCATTCGTCGGACAAACCAGAATGCCTTCGGAGTGCGCCAGCAAGGCCGCATTGGTGCGGCGCAGGTAGTCGAAGGCGAACCTGTCCTTGGCCAGGGCCAGCGTCTGCATCCACATCACGTCCGGCGGGGCGGGTGCGTTGGCCGCGTCCCTCGGTTCGAGGCACACCAGGCGCAATTCCAGATTCTTCTCGTGGAGCAGGTAATACCGGCCGCCGAGCGGCAGGGGCGCGCCGAGGAAGTGGCCCCGGTCCAGTCCGCTTTGCCGGTCGAACCGGCCCCCCAGTTCCCAGATCAGCTTGCCACTGTCGCAATTGTAGCCTTTCA
The DNA here is from genome assembly GCA_016795185.1 of Planctomycetia bacterium. Taxonomy (GTDB): domain Bacteria; phylum Planctomycetota; class Planctomycetia; order Gemmatales; family Gemmataceae; genus JAGVLI01. The sequence continues at coordinate 3,109 of JAEUIF010000704.1, forward strand.
GACTGCTGGCGTTGACCTGATCGCTCAGACCGCCGAAGTTGGCCACGCCCGCAAACAGGAAATTGCGGATCATCACCGGATGCGGCATCAGGGGGAGATCGTCGACGGTCATCAAGCGCTCACCGTCGGTGGCGAGCACGCCGAGCAGTGAATTCTCGAACAGCGCGCCGTGGGGGCCGTTCTGGCGGTACTGCGTCTCCCACTGGTCCAGCTGGCCCTTCTTGATCGGATCGTGTTGCAAGGTATGGAGCCCGCCATCGGCGAACGAGTGCCAACTGAGCTTGCCCCGCTGCTTCGTTTCCACGGCCTGAACGCCGTCGTAGCCGCGGAAGAAGAGCTGGCCCCGCGTGACCACAGGAAAGAAGGCTGGCAGGAGCGGTTCGCCACGTTGCCCCTGAATGATGCGGGCCACGACGTTGAGATGATTCTCCGTCCAGGCTTTGACGGCAGCGTCATTGGGCAGCATGGTCGCGCTCCAGGCCGCGTTCAGTATCGGGATGCCGCCAGCTGCTGACTCGGTGCGGCGCGGGCCGCCCCGGAAGATCGGCCAGTGCGGCATGCCGGGCTGCTCATCGGCGAAGGCGCGGTCGAAAAGCTTGCGCAACTGGTCGAGATTGTGAAACTCTTTGCCGACTTTCAGCCCGCCGTCCGGTTTCACGGCCGTGGCCAATCGCTGCCAGAGACGGTCGCCGGCGGGCTTGTCGCCGGCGCGGTAGAAGGCCAGCGCCATGCGGTAGAGGTTCAACGGCGCGATCGTGTCCGCGCCCGGGAGGCGCAGCCGGCGCTCGAAGTAGAGTGCGGCCATCACCGGGTCGTCGCGGCTCAGGGAGCGATTGCCGAGCAGCAGCAGGGCTTCGGGCCCCGACGGCGTGTGCAAGTAGCGCGCGGCCACGTCCGCCAGCAGGTCCGGGTCTTCGAGCTGGCGGGCTTGCTGGAGCCGTTGGGTCGCGTCCGCGCCGTGCAGTTTCAAATAGACTTGCTTCCCCTCGGCGGGCAGCGCTTCCAGCACCCGGCTAACTTCCGCCTTGACACTGACCAGACGCGAGCGCGGCTGCCCGTTGACCAGGTCCTCCACCTGCGCGAAGCCATCTTCGCGCTGGTCGAGCAGCGCGTGCAGCGCGGAGGCCGCCGCTTCCCAGTTCTTTGCCTCGATCCAGTCGCGGCACTGGTGCAGCACCTGCTGCGCTTTGCGATCCGTGGGCAGCGCGACGGTGCCGCCGGGCGCGGCGGGTTGGCCGACAACCGGCACCGCCGCCACGGTGAGCAGCAGAAAGGTGAGACAGCCGCGTGTGGGAGTGCGACCGCTGCGGTGCATGGCAGGTTCCTCGACAGGTCCGAGGTGATACCGAAGGCGTTCCTCTTTCACATGGAGACGCCATTCGGCGGCGCGAAAGTTCCTCAACTGGAAAGGACGGACCAGCCCGGCAAAGCTAACGGCGCCGGCCTGCATTGACACGCGGCGGTCCCCCGGCTTATGATCCCGCTCGCCGCAACATCCCAGGTCCGGAGCTTCACACGATGTCCGCAGCGCGGAAGGGAATCCGCTTGCCGCTGTCGCCGGCGCGGCAACTGGTCGTCGAACTGCTGCACCATGCCCGGCGCGTGCCGTCGCTGCCGTTGTCAAAGCAAGTTAGTGTCGCGGCGCTGGCCGAGGTCCGGGCGCAGGCCGAATCCCGGCCGAGCTGGACCGCCATCTTCATGAAAGCCTACGGCATCGTCGCCCGGCGCTATCCGCCATTGCGGCAGACCTACATCGCCTGGCCCTGGCCGCATCTCTATCAACACCCGTACAGCGAATGCGCCGTGCTGATCGAGCGCGAACTGCGCGGCGAGCCGGTCGTGCTGGGCGCGAAGGTCCGCGCTCCCGAGGAAGCGACACTGACAGCGCTCGACGGCCATCTACGCCGCTACCGCGAAGCACCCATCGAATCCATCGGCTACTTCCGCCAGGTGTTGCGGGTCGGCGCACTGCCCGCCCCGCTGCGGCGCGCCGTCTTCTGGTATTCACTGCACCTTTCCGGCGCGAAGCGCGCCAAACACTGGGGCACCTTCATGCTGTCGAGCCTGGGCGTGCTGGGCGTCGAGCAACACCACCCACTGACCCCGCTGACGACTTATTTCACCTTCGGCCCGATCGACGCGCAGGGCAACGTCACGCTGAAGATCGTATACGACCATCGGGTGATGGACGGCCGCACCGTCGCTCGCTGCCTGAACGAATTGGACGCCATTTTGCACGGCGAAGTGCTGGAAGAGTTGCAGTGTTTGGCGGGAGCGGTCGGCTACGGCGCGCACGATGACGCCGTCACGCTGGCCCGACTGAAGGCGTCCTGACGCCGCTTCGTCGAGGCAGGGGAGTCATCGCCATGCAACCCGACCCGCGTTTCTGGACCGGCCGGCGTGTCTGTGTCACCGGCGGCACAGGTTTTCTCGGTTACCACCTGGTCCGCCAGCTGCTCGCGCTCGACGCCCAGGTCCGCGTGCTGGCGCTGCCGCCGCGCCCGGATCATCCATTGCTGCAACTCTCGGGCGTCGAACTGCACCGGGGCGATATCGGCGATGCGATCACCGTCCGTGCCGCCCTGGCCGACTGCGACGTGATCCTGCATACGGCGGGCATCGTGGCGCTGTCCGGACCGGGACTGCGCCGCATGCACGAGGTCCATGTCGGCGGCACGCAACAAGTGCTGGACGCCGCGCCGCCGCAGGCCCGCATCGTGCATACGTCGAGCGTCGTGGCCGTGGGCGCGTCGCGGACGCTTCAGCCGGTTGATGAGGACAGTCCGTTCAACCTCGAACGGGTGCGCATCGACTACGTGCAGGCCAAACGCGCTGCCGAGCAGCGGGCGCTGGCCGCCGCCCAGCGCGGCCAGAACGTCGTGATCGTCAATCCGACCTACCTGCTGGGGCCGGAAGACCACGAACGCTCCGAGTTCGGCCGTTTCTGCGCGCGCTTCTGGAAAGGACAACTCCGCCTGGCGCTGCCCGGCGGCTTCAACTTCGTCGATGTCCGCGACGTGGCGACCGGGCACCTGCTCGCGGCGGAGCGCGGCCAGGCAGGGCGGCGCTACCTGCTTGGCGGCGAAGACCACACCATGACCGACTTCTGCCGACTGCTCGCCAAAACCGCAGGCGAGGGCGTGCCGCGCCTCTGGCCAGTGCCGGGCTGGCTGCTGACGGGGGCTGCCCTGCTGGCCGAGGGCGTTGCCGCTTGCCGAGGCAAGAAGCCCGATCCACCGTTGCAGCAGGCACGGCTCAACCGCTGGCAATGGTTCTGCCGTTCTGACCGTGCGCGCCTTGAACTGGGATATGCGCCGCGTTCGCTCCGCGAGACACTGGCCGACACCTACCGCTGGCACCGCGAACGCTGGCTACCGCGAGCCACGGGCTCAATTCCGCCACGCGCCGCGTGAAGGTCCGCTGCATCCAGGCTTGTTACAATTCGCCGGGAACCAAAACTCTCCCCACCGCGTCCAATCCTCTGGTAGTCGACCAATCTATTCCGTCGGCCGTGCCGGTTGATTCCAACCTGGCCGATGCGGAGGTTCGCCGCTGGGCCTTTCCCAGCAGGATCGATCATTGCCGTCGGAGGTGGGCTCATGTCACTCGCCGGGTCGTGTCGCTGGTTCAGCGTCCTGGCCGTTGCGGCGTGCGGCATTGGTACAGCGTTCGCGCAGCCCGCGCCCGTCCGCTTCATCAACGAGCAACTGGTGGCGCAATGGCAACAAGAGGGCCTGACGTCCGCCGGCCGCTGCACTGATCTCGAATTCCTACGTCGCATCAGCCTCGACCTGCTCGGCCGCATCCCGACGCTTGACGAAGCCCTCGCCTGGGAACGGGACGTTCGCCCCAACCGGCGCGCCGCCTTGGTCGACCGGCTACTGACCAGCGACGAGCATACCGACCACTGGTCCCGCTTGTGGCTGACCTGGCTGCTGGGGGATGAACCGCCGGAACAGCACGCCAAGCCGTTGCGCGCCTGGCTCAAGGAGCAAACCGCCCGCAACGTTTCCCACCGCGACCTGACGCTCCAATTGCTGACCGCTTCTGGGCGGAGCGACGCGAATCCTGCCGTCCACTGGCTGGCGGCCCACCTCGGCCAACCGTTTCCGGCGGACAAAGTGCAGCGGGACGGCCAGTTCGACATGGCCCCGGCCGTGGGCCGTACCGCCTGGCTCTTCCTGGGCTGGCAGTTGCAATGTACCGAGTGCCACGACCATGCCTTCAATCCCGACTGGAAGCAAAAGCACTTCTGGGGCATCAACGCCTTCTTCCGCCAACTGGAACACAAACCGGGGGCGGGTGACGCAGCGGCCTTCGAGCTGGGCGACAACCCGGACTTCAATCGCGGCGGGCGCATCTGCTACGAGGCCCCGTGCAGCGTGTTCCGCGCGACGGCGGCGACTTACATCGATGGCCGCCGGATTCCCGCCAACAGCACGCAGACGCGCCGGCAAGAACTGGCCAACTTC
>JAEUIF010000734.1 GCA_016795185.1 Planctomycetia bacterium
TTCCGATCGGCCGGCACCGTGAACGCGGACCTGGGTTGGTCCAGTCAGCATCGCGGCGACGGTCTCTCGCGCATCGGCGACGAGGCGGTGATGATTACCGGCGACGGCAATCTGATCGAACTGCAAGCCACGGTGCGTTACACCGTCGAGCGTAAATATCTGCATACGTTTCTGTTCGGCGTCCGCGATCCAGATGCAGCAGTCCGCGGTGCGGCCGAGGCCGTGCTGCGCGAAGCAGTGGCCAGCCAGCCGTTCCTCGACCTGCTGACCGTCAATCGCGAACGCTTTCAGGAACAGGTGCTGGCCCGGCTCCGGCAGCGCTGGCAATCGCCCGAGTACGGCGCGGCGGGCCTGGGCATCCGCCTCGACGGCCTGTCGCTGCACGACCTGCACCCGCCGCAGGAGGTGGTCGAAGCGTACCACGCGGTCGCCAAAGCGATGGAACAGCGCGACCTAAAGGTGAACCTGGCGCAAGCGGAAGCCATCCGACTGCGGCGCGAGGCCGAGGCCGACGAGCTACGCACCGTGCGCGAGGCCGAAGCCACGGCGGAGAAAAAGGTCCGCGAAGCCGAGACCGCGCGCGACGGCTTCCTGGCGCGCTGGCGGGCACGCAGCGAACTGCCGGCCGGCGAGGAATGGCGGTTGCTGTCCGAGGCGGCCATGAGCATCTCCCAGGGCCAGGACGCGGACGCTGCCTATCGTGCCTACCAGCAGCGGCGGCAGGAACAGCTGGCGACGCAGGCTTACTTGACGGACTTCCGCCTGTCGCTGCGGATGCTGGGCGACAGCCTGAAGGGCCGCGATAAGGTCATCGTGGACAGTCCGAAGGTGCCCGGCCGCCGGCACCTAATGCTGTTTGATCCCGACTGGTTCAAGGCACCGGCCCCGATCATGCTGCCGCCGGATCGGGGCATGCCGGAACGCAGCCGGTTGAAGGATCACGAGAACTGACCAGCCCCAGAGAAAGCACGCCATGCGGATATTCTTCTGGACCTTCGTACTCCTCGTCGTCGCCGTCTGGCTGGCATCATCGGCGTTGTTCACCGTCGATCGCGCCGAGTTCGTCTACCTGACCCAGTTCGGCAGGCACGTCCGCACTTACGACGGCAAGACCGATGCCGGCCTGCACGTCAAGTTCCCCTGGCCGATTCAGTCCGTGATCCGGCTCGACAATCGCTTGCAGTTCTTCGACCTGCGCGAAGTCGAGCTGCTGACGCACGATTCCCAGGGCAAGACCATCGACAAGACGCTGATGATCTCCGCCTACGTCTGCTGGCGGATCGCTGGCCCGGAAGATGGGCGCGACGGCGTCGATCAGTTCGTCCGCGCCGTCAGCACGCCGGAGCGGGCGCGCAGCATCCTGGAGCAGCGCATCCTCAGCCGGCTCGGCGCGGAGATCGGCAAGCTGTCGCTCGACGACCTCATCAGCACCGCGCCGGAGCAGCGCGTCGAGGAACGCATCGACCGCATTCGCGCCCGGTTGATGGGCAAGGAAGGCCCGGCCGCCGAGAGCTTGCAGCGCCTGGCCCGCGACGAGTATGGCATCGACTTGATCGATATTGGTTTGCGGCGCTTCAATCATCCGCCCTCGGTCAGCAGCGACATTCACGCCCGCATCATCAGCGAGCGCAAGCGCAAGGTGCAGGACTATAGCAGCGAGGGCGACCGCCGCGCTGCCGACATCCGCAGCGCCGCCGAACGGGAAGCCAGCGATATCCGCACCCGCGCCGCCGCTCAGCAGAAGCGCTTGGAGGAAGAAGCGGCGGCCAGGGCGGACGCCATCCGCAACGAGGCCCACGGCAAGGACCGCGAGTTCTACACTTTCCTGGAAAAGCTGAGAACGTACCAGACGATGCTTTCCAGCAGCCGGGACATGCTGCTGCTGTCGAGCAGTCACGAATTGTTCGACCTGCTGCTCAAGCCGCCGCGGCCCGTCGCCACGCCGGACGGCCGGCTGGTCGCGCCGCGCGAGCCGCTGCCGCTGCCACGCGGGCCGGAGACGAGCAAGAGCGGACAGTGATCGATGCGGTTCCGGTCTGGGCGAGCGGCGGGCGTCAGCCCGCTGTTGGTGCTGCCGGAAACCGTCGCTTCAAACAGCGGGCTGACGCCTGCGGCTCGCCCAATAGTTCAATGGTCGCCTCGTTGCTTCGATTTTGATCCTGGTGGACGTATGCGTCGCTTCGTGTTGATCCTGTTCGTCCTGCTCATCGGCGGCTGGCTGCTGACCGCGGCCACGCAGATCAGGCCGGGTGAACGCGCCGTGGTGCGCCGCTTTGGGCGGGTCGTCGAAGTACCGCGGCCGGGGCTGTACGTCGGCCTGCCCTGGCCGATGGACCGCGTGGACCGCGTGCCGGCGGATTTCTTGCGGCAGATCGCCGTGGGCTATCAGAAACGCCCGGACGAGGACGCTGACCAGACTCCGCCGGGCCAGTTGCTGACGGGCGACCATAATCTCGTCAACGTCCAGGTGGACATCGCCTACACCGTCGATCAGGGCGGCGCGAGCGACAGCTCGATCGTCGATTTCGTGCTGCACATGGACCGCACCGACCTGCTGGTCTCGCGGGCCGTGGAAGCCGTGCTGGCCGAATGGACCGCCAGCCGTTCGGTGGATGAGGTGTTGCTGACGGGTAAATCGGTGCTGCCCGGCTGGCTGGTCAGCCGGGCGCAGGAGCGGATCGCGCCCTATCAGCTCGGTTTGCGCATCCAGTCCGCGAGCGTCAGTCACCTGTTCCCGCCCAACAGCGTCAAGGCGGCGTTCGACAGCGTGACCAGCGCGCAGCTCGGCATCCGTACCGCCGAGCAGGAGGCTCGCCAGTCGGCCGAGCAGACCGTGCGCGCCGCCGAGATCGAACGTAGCAAGCTGGAGCAAGCCACCGAGGCGCGCGTCAACAACATCTTGACGATGGCCCGCATTGACGCCGAGACTTTCGAGAAGCGCCGACAGGAATACCAGCGGCTGCGTCGAGAAAACCCCGACATCCTCGGCGTCATCTGGTTCGACGAGATGGGCCGGGTGTTCGCCGGCCTGCAAAAGAGCGGGCGCATCGACCTGCTCGACCGCTACCTTGGCGGCGATGGACTGGACATCACCCAGTTCGCGCCGCAACCCCGTCGGCGGTAGTGCCAGATAAAGTGACCAGCTGGATCAGGTCAGGTTGGGGTGGCACGTCCCTCGGTACTCCGAGGGCGTGCGGAACC
>JAEUIF010000746.1 GCA_016795185.1 Planctomycetia bacterium
TTACGCGCTTGGACCACGACGCGAACATCACGCCCTGGGTGCTGGCGGCCCGCGATGCCGGCGCGACGGTCAAACACGTCGCCATCCGGCGTGAGGACGGCACGCTCGACCTGGATGATTTCCGCCAGCAGCTTTCGAGCAAGACCCGTCTGGTCGCGGTGGGCTGCGCGTCCAACGCCCTGGGTACTTTGAATCCGGTCCAGCAACTGGCCGAGTGGACGCACGCCGCGGGCGGACTCCTTTTCCTCGACGCGGTCCACCACGCGCCGCACGCGCGCATCGACGTGGCCGCCTGGGATTGCGATTTCCTGGCCTGCTCGGCGTACAAGTTCTTCGGGCCGCATGTCGGCATCCTGTACGGCAAGCGTCACTTGCTCGAATCGCTGCCCGCGTACAAGCTGCGGCCCGCGCCGGATGACCTACCCGGCCGGTGGATGACCGGCACGCAGAGCCACGAAGGCATCGCCGGTACACTGGCGGCCGTCGAGTACCTGGCTGACCTGGGGCGGACTTTGCAACCCGGAGTGGCCACGCGCCGGGCCGCGCTGCTGGCCGCTTACGCGGGCATCGTCGCGTACGAGCGCGAACTGGCGGGACAGGCTCTGCGGGGGTTCGCGGAACTGAAGAGCGTGCGCGTCCATGGGATCGCTGATGGGAAGCGCCTGGAACAGCGGGTGCCGACCTTCGCCATCACGCATGCGCAGCTGTCGCCGCGCGCCCTCGTCGAACATCTAGATCGCCACGGCATCTACGCCTGGCACGGCAACTTCTACGCGCTGGCGGTGACGGAGGCGCTCGGCCTGGAACCCGAAGGGATGGTGCGCATTGGCCTGTTGCACTACAACACGGCCGACGAAGTGCGCCGCCTGCTGACCGTGCTGGCGGCAGTGGATTAACGATACTTGTGCCGTGTCCAGGGAGTGGTTGCCTGACCGCCAGCAGTATGTCGGGCTTTCCAGCCCGACCCGCAGCGCCGGTGTTCCGCGGTGTCGTCGAGCGGACAAGGCCAGCCACTGGCGCGATGTGTCGGGCTGGAAAGCCCGACGTACTTCAGGCAAGCATTCCCTGGACATCGCACTACACGACGTTGACGGTTTGCCCGCGTTCGGGGATCGATACATCGTGCAGACCGTGGCGGGTCAGGTCGGCGGCCAGCTGGCGGGCCGGCTCAAACTCGCCGTGTACCAGGCAGACCTTGACGGGGCGGCCCGCGAAGGGGCTGATGGCTTGCAGCAGGTCGGCATGGTCCGCATGGCCGGAGAAGCCCCGCAGGCTGACCACATCCGCCCACTTGTTCTGCTCGCGCCCCATGATGCGCACCGTTGGCCGCCGCTCCAGCAACCGCCAGCCCAGCGTATCGCGCGGCTGATAGCTGATGAGGATCACGGTGCAGCGCGGGTCGTCGATGTTGTGCTTGAGGTGATGGCGAATCCGCCCGCCTTCGCCCATGCCGCTGGAAGCGACCAGGATGCACGGCTCGCGGCGCATGTTCAGGGCTTTGCTCTCCTCGACTGACTTCACGTAATGCAGCAGCGGGCCTTGCAGGAAGTTGACCGCCCCCTGCAAGTCGCGTACCCCGTCGGCGGACATGCACTCCGGGTGACGGGGGTAAATCTGGCTGATATCCCCGGCCAGCGGACTGTCCACGAAGATTGGCACGTCGGGCAATTGCCCCGCCAGGCGTAGCTGCTGCAAGCAATGCACCACCGTCTGCGTGCGGCCCAGGCTGAAGGCCGGGATCAGCACCTTGCCGCCGCGCTCGATCGTTTGCTTGACCAGCACGCGGAGCATTTCGGCCATGCGGTCGATCGGTTCGTGCCGCTGACCGCCATAGGTGCATTCGGAAATCAACAGATCGCAATCCGGCAACGGCGCGGGATCACGCAGCAAGGGCATCCCCGGCCGCCCCAGGTCGCCCGTGAAGGTGATGCGCTTGACGCCGGTGCCCACTCCCAGCGTCAGCGCGACGATGGCCGAGCCGAGCACATGGCCCGCATCCACCAGTTCCAGCCCCACGTCGGGGGCCAGGTCCGTTGGCTGCCCGTAGGGTAAACAGATGCACTGGTCCAGGGTCTCTTGCACATCCACGGCTGTGTACAGTGCTTCCGCCCCCGGATCGCCAGGCCCCCGGCTCAGGGCGATCAGGCGGGCTTCCTCGGCCTGAATGCGGGCGGAATCCAGCAGCATCAGGTCGATGAGGTCGCGCGTGGCGGCGGTGCAATAGATCGGGCCGCGATAGCCCTGGCGCACGAGGTTGGGCAGGTTGCCGCTGTGATCGACATGGGCATGGCTGAGCACGACCGCGTCGAGGGTCGCGGGATCGAAGGGGAATTCGCGATTGCGCTTGCGGGAGTCGCCGCCCCGTTCCATGTGCAGACCACAGTCCAGGAGGATACGGCGTGCGCCGGCGGCGATCAGGTGCATGGTGCCCGTCACTTCGCCCGCGCCGCCCCAGAAGGTCACCCGCGGTCCGGCGGTCCCGTGAGCAGGCTGGTCGTTCATGCGCTTTATTCTAACGGCAGAACTCCGCCTGCGGAACGGCGCTTGGCCGTCGCTCGCGTGACTCGCCGACTATAATAATAAGGAAGACCGGAACAGCGACACTCGCCGAGGAGCGTGGTCGAGCATGGAAGAAGCGCGGATTCCCTTGACCGAAGCTGGCTGGTTGGCCAGCAACGACCTGACCGCAATGGTGGATTTCCTGGGCGACCGGCTCAGCGACCGCAAGTATCGCCTGTTCGCCTGCGCTTGCTGCCGGCAGGTGTGGACGCTGATTACCGATCCGCGTTGCCGGCAGGCGGTCGAGACGGCGGAGCGCTTCGCCGACGGCCAGGCGTTGAAGTCGGAACTGTCCGCGGCGCGGCTGGCGGCGTCGGCGGCGCAGGCCGCCGTGGCCGACCTGGAGATCGCCGCGCGCAACGCGCACTGGGCGGCGGCCTGGGCCGCTACCGCATCCAGCAAGATTGCCGCCTGGGCGGCCCACAAGAACACCGAGCGTGCCGAGCACCCTGCCCTGCTGCGGGAGATCGCCGGTAATCCCTTCCAGCCGCTGCCGCCGCGCCGCAGCTGGTCGTCCACCATTCTGATGCTGGCCGAATCGCTGTACGACGGTGAGCAGTGCAACCACGCGCTGCGGATCGCACTCGAGAAAGCAGGCGAGCCCGACCTGGCCAAGCACTTCCGCGCTGGCTGGCACCCTCGGGGCTGCTGGGCACTCGACGTGATACTCGACAGGAAGTGAGCCAACGAGCTTGCCGCCGATGCGAGCGATTCGCGCAGGTGTGAAGAACTGGGTGCTCTGGTCCGCACAGCGGACCCTACAACATGCCGTAGTGTTCGCTGTGCGGACCGCCAGCAGTACGTCGGGCTTTCCAGCCCGACCTGAAGCGACGGTGATCCGCGGTGTCGTCGATCGGGCGCGGCCAGCCCCTGGCGCTACGTGTCGGGCTGGAAAGCCCGACGTACTTCAGGCAAGCACTCCCTGGACATTGCTCTAGGCCACGAGACGGCGCTCGGCTTGCCGTTCGCGCGGCACGGCGCGCATGCGCAGGCCGCCCTTCGGACGGAGCACGATCTCCAGTTCCAGTGCGGGTTGCGGCTGATCGAGTTGCAGGCGATAGCGTTGCAAAACGGTAGCGGTCAGCAACGTCATTTCCATGACGGCGAAGGCGTTGCCGATGCA
>JAEUIF010000769.1 GCA_016795185.1 Planctomycetia bacterium
TTTGCGAGTGATGGTCGACTCTTCTCGGCCGATTCGTGGGGTAAGCTGATCTGCTGGCAGGAAGCGAAACCCGTCTGGACCGTCGAGCAGGCCCACGACGGCTGGATTCGCGGTCTGGCCGTCAGCGCCGACGGCAAGCAACTGGCCACTGGCGGCATGGACCGCACGGTGCGCGTCTGGTCGGCGTCCGACGGCAAAAAACTCCACGAACTGACGGGCCATGCCGCCGATGTGCTTGCCGTCGCCTTCCACCCGGACGGCCAGTCCGTGGTGTCGGGCGATATGTTCGGCGTGGTCAAGCAGTGGGACATCCAGCAGGGGCGAGCGGCGGGCGTAAGCCCGCTGTTGCGCGAATTCGACGCGAAGTGCCTGCACCGCCTCGACCGCTTGCAGGACACCGGCGGCGCGCGCTGCCTGGCCTTCGACGCCGACGGCAAGACGCTGGCCTGCGCGGGCACTCAGCCCAAGAACGGCGGCAACGTGCAGGGCGTGCCCACCATCCTGCTCTTCGACTGGGTTTCGGGCAAGCTTGCGCACACTCTGAAGACGGGTGTGGACGCCGACGGCTACGTCTACGACCTGCACTTTCATCCGGCGGGCTTCGTGATGGCTGTCAGCAGCGGCAATCCCGGCGTCGGCAAGTTTTACTTCCAGCAACCCGGCGACGCGCCGCCGTTTTTCATCACGCCGAAAATGGCCAACTGCCATTCGCTGGCGGTGCATCCCGACGGCACGCGGCTGGTCGTTTCCGCCACCAACGGCGGCAGCAACGGCAACGGCCGCGGCCCCAACAAGGACAACTATCCCGGCAACTGGTCGCCACTGGTCGTCTGGGAGATGCCGAAAACGGAATGAAAGTAGTCCGCTGCGGAGCGGCGGACTACCTTCCAGGAAAGCGATGCCCCGTCGCATCCATCTTCACCGTGTACAGCGAAGTCTGCGCCGTCACGTAGAGCGTCTTCAAGTCCTTGCCGCCGAAGGTGCAGTTGGCCGGGCCTTCGGGGAAGTAGATCAAACCCAGGGTCTTCCCATCCGGGCTGACCACTTGAATGGCATTCAACGAGGGCTTCGTCAGGTAAAAGTTGCCCTTGGTATCGACCGTCAGCCCGTCGCCGCCCAGGCGCGCGGGCTGCTTCGGGTTCTGTTCCAGCTTGCAGAACACCTCGCTCTGGCCGATCATGCCCGGTGCATCCACCGGATAGGCCAGCACATCACCCGAACCGGAGGGCAGCACGATCAGGGTCTTCTCGTCGGGCGACAGAATGACGCCGTTCGGCCGGGGCGCGCCTTCGATCAGCCGGCTCACCTTGCCATCGGCGGCCACGTAGTAGACCATGTTTTCGGGCAGGTCGGTGAAATAGACGCCGCCCTGCTTGTCGATGACCAGGTCGTTCGGTCCCTTGAACGGTTTGCCCTCGAATTGCTCGGCCAGCACCGTCAGTTTCTTGCTGGCCACATCGATGGCCACGATCTTGCCGGCCTTGCCCTGGCAAGCGATTAGCCGGCCCTTGCCGTCGAACATCAGACCATTCGCGCCCTGCGTGTCTTCCAGAAAGACCGACACTTTGCCGTCGAGATCGACCTTGTGAATGCGGTTGTTCGGAATGTCGGAGAAGTAAACGTTGCCGTCGGCGTCGTGGGCCGGGCCTTCGGTGAACTTGAAGCCGCTGTGCAGCTTCACCACTTCGCCGGCCGGGCCGATGCCCGCGATCGGCTTGTTCTCTTGGGCCAGCGCGACGCTCACCCAGCCGAGCACCAGCACCAGACTCAACTTTCTCATCGTTGTAAACTCCTGAAAGGCCGCTTGCGGTTTAGCACGCTCACGCTTGCTGCCAGGCCGCTTCAACTTGCGGCGGGTCCCACCACACTTTCGCGCCGAGGTCGGCGGCCAGCACGCGGGCGGCATTGTAGCCGCACAGGCCCGTGATGTTGCCGCCGGGGTGCGTTGAACCGCCGCACAGGTAAAGACCGTTCACGGCCGTGCGATACTCGCCCGCGCCGGGGAACGGCCGGTTGTGCCCGATCTGCCCGTTGGCGAAGGAACCGATCAGCAGGTCGCCGCGGTGCATGTTGGGGAACTTGCGCTCGGTGTCCAGCGGCGAGCGCGTGAACCAGTCGAGGACCGCGCCATCGGCCAGGTTCGGCGCGAACTTGCTCCAGACGTCGAGCATGGCCTGGCCGTGCTGGTCCTTCTCCGCGTCCCAGTTTTTTGCGTCGCCGTGCAGGGCGTAGGGCAGTTTCTCCCACATGAACGCGGTATGCTGGCCGGCTGGAGCCTGGCTGGGATCGAACAGGGTCGGGCAGCCGCCCCACATGACGGTCGGCGGGATCTCGCCGCGTTCGTGGCAGGCGACGATGCGCGGAAAATGGTCAAAATGTTCCAGGCCCAGGATGACCATGAAGGCCTGATTCAGGTAGGGCTTTTTCTCGGCCGCCTTGTAGCGCGGCGGTTCCTTGAGGGCCAGGTTCAGCGCGAACAGTGGGGCCAGCAGGTTGTACTGGAAGTTCGCCGCCTTCTCGCGCGTGTCGCGCGGCACGGCATCGGCGTCGAGCAGGTCGATGAAGGTCTGCTGCGGGTTGAGGCCGGACGCCACGAAGGACTTTGCCTCGATGCGCTCGCCGCTGGCCAGCTCGACGCCCACGGCCTTGCCCTGCCGGACCAGCACGGACTTCAGCTCCGCGCCGGTGCGCACCTCGCCGCCATGTTCGCGGATGTCGGCCAGCAGGGCTTTGGCCAGATTCACGGCCCCGCCCACGCACATCTGGGCCTTGTGCTTGCCCGCCAGGAGGGCGGGAATGGCATGGCCGAAACCGGGCAGCCGCAGGTCGATTTCGCGCAGCCCATTGAAGAACAGCAGGCCGGCGCGGATCACGTCGTTCTCGAAGTTGCTCATCACCCAGTCGAGCGGCGACAGCGCGCTGACTTCCAGCAGGCGTCGGCCGCGCGCGGTCTTGCTCAGCAACTCGCGCCGCCGCTCCGCAGGCAGTGGCGGGCAGCGTGCTTCCGGGACCAGGATGCGTTCGAC
>JAEUIF010000810.1 GCA_016795185.1 Planctomycetia bacterium
TTCCACCCCTCACCCCCACCCCTCTCCCGCAAGGGGCGAGGGGAGAGTTTCTATGGAGCGCACGCTCAACCGGCGTCGATCTGCTCGCGCGCTTCGAGCACCTTCTGCACCACGACCTCGATGTGCTGCTCGTCCACGAACGGTGACAGGATGTACGTCTTCAAGGCGACGATGGGTTCGCCGTAGGCAGTGTGCCGGTAGCAGTCGGTGAGCGAGATCATCACGCCGCGCCCGGCGGATGCTTCCCTGTGGACATATTCGTAGACCCGGCGGTTGTAGGCGTTGTGCTGGCGCAGGCTGTCGCGGTGGGCCGGATCCTCGAACTCGTGCTCCTTGATCGCGAAAGTATCGACGTTCGGCGGGTAGACGCGGAACAGCGTCACCGTGCCGAAGTTGTCGCGGTTGAGCACCGCGGTCGCCTGGTGGCCTTCGAGGTGCTCGCGCAGGAGCTGGGCCATCTCGACGAGGTGGCCCAGCGTGGCCTGCATGCCTTCCTTGCCGAACAGCCGCAGGTTGGCCCACGCGGCCAGGACGCCGGTGCCGGCGCGGGAAGTCTCCAGCGTGAAGGTGCCGGGGTGGTAGTCGCCGTGGTGGTACAGGTAGGGCATCTGCTCCGCGTGGCGGCGCAGGAGGGCGAAATCGTGCTGGTCGCGCACCAGGATCAAGCTGGAGATGTACGGCGCGAAGCCGGTCTTGTGGAAGTCGATGCCGATGGAATCGGCCAGGTGCAAGTGGCGGATGTGTCGGCAGACGCCCGCCAGGGCGCGCACCGTGCGCCGTCGGAAACCGAGCGGATTCTCCTCAATGTCGTAGTCCTTGAAGACCGACCAGGCCCAGCCGATGACGGCGTCAGCGTGCAGGTGCGGCGTGTACGGCAGATCGTAATCGCGCACCAGCTGATCGCGCAGCGCCGCCATGCCGGCCAGGTCGTCGAGGCCGAAGGCGTCGGTGGTGCCGAGCGTGGCGATCAGGCAGGCCAGGCGCTTGCCCTGGTCGAGCGCCTGCCGGCAGCTGCGTTCGAGTTCCTTCAGGTCGATGGCGTTGTCAGGGCGGCTGGGCACACTGATGAGGTTCTTCGTGCCGATGCCGAGCCAGCCCGCCGCCGTGTAGCGGCAGTAGTGGCTGGTATCGGAACCGCACAGGACCACGTTCGGCGGCGTGCCGTCGGCCATTGCGCCGGGGCAGGCTTTCTCCAGTCCGATCTTGACGCCGTACAGCGCGGTGGCTGTGCCGCCGAAGGTGAACACACCGGCGGCGCTGTTCGGGTTGTAGCCGACCAGCTGCGCGGCGATGGCGCACGCTTCGACCTCGGCCACGGCCACGCGCTCGCTGAATTCGTCGGAGGTCAGGTTCGGGTTGTAGAGCGACGCGAGCAGCACGCCGATGATGCTGGCGATCGACGACGGCGGCACGACGTTGGCCTGGCTGCGCGGGTGGCCGAAGATCGGCATGCCGTCCAGGAAGCGGACCAACTCGGCCGTGACCTCCTCGATGGTGGAAGGCTTCAGCGCCTGCCAGTGAGTACGCACGCTCTCGAAATCGATGGGGCCGCTTTTTCCCAGGATGGGCACTTCGGACTTGAGGGCATCCACCTGATCCAGGGCGCGCATGATCGAATGGACCACGTAGGAATCGTGGACGCGGTCGGACGTGGGCTGCGGGAAGGCCAGGCGAATCCGGTCCAGGATTTCGCGGTAGGGTGCGCGCATCGGCAAGGCTCCCAGGAAGGGGATTGGACGTTGCGCCTATCATACCGAAGCGCGGCGGCCTTGCCCCAGACTGGCGCTGCCACTGGCTTGCATCGGGACGCGGGCCGGGGTAGCATTCCTCCGTGCCGCTACACGCCTTCGCCGTTCCGCGCGCGGAAGGGCGAACGTCCCGAAGGATCACCTCGATGAACGAACGCTTCCAGCCGACCCGGCGCGAGTGGTTCCAGACTGCGGCGGCGACCGCGGGCGTCGTCGCCGGCGCTGCCACGGCTCTCGAAGTGGACCCCGCACCCAAGGTCTTACCCCAGGCCAAACCGGAAGACATCGGCATCGATGCCCGTCGCTTGAAAGTCGCCTACGACCTGCTGGAAAAGTGGACCGCCGGCGACAATGCCCCGGTGCCGAGCGCCGCTATACTTGTCGGACGCGCTGGCAAGACGGTCGCGCCGCGGCTCTTCGGCCGGCAGGGACCGGAAGCCGATGCCGGGCCGATCCGCCAGGACGCGATGTTCCTGATGGCCTCGATCACCAAGCCCATCGTCTACACCTCGGCGATGTTGCTGGTGGAGCGTGGCCAACTGAATCTATCGGATCGCGTCACGCGCTACGTCCCGGAGTTCGCCGTGCAGGGCAAGGAAGCGACCCAGGTCCTCCACCTGTTCACCCACACTTCCGGGCTGCCGGACGAGTTGCCGAACAACGCCGAGCTGCGCCGCCAGCACGCGCCGCTGAAGAAGTTCATCGAAGGCGCGATCCAGGCCACGCCGCTGTTCAAGGCCGGGACCAGCCTCAGCTATTCGAGCGCTGCCACCATTGTCGTCGCGGAGATCGTGCAGCGGCTGGCGGGCGTGTCGATTCAGGAGTTCGTGCGGCGGGAAATCATCCAGCCGCTGGGGCTGAAGTCCACGGGGCTGGGCTCGCAAGGCTTCGCGCGCGAACGGCTGGTGCGCGCCCAGGTACCCGACTACCAGGCCGGGACCGAGTTCAGCTGGAACAGCACCTACTGGCAGCAACTCGGTTCACCGGCCGGCGGCCTGTTCACCACTCCGGAAGACCTGGCGGTGATCTGCGCCCTGATGCTCGGCGGCGGCAGAGTCGGCGACGTCCGCGTGCTGTCGCCCGCGACCGTGCGGACCATGACCGAGAATCGCTTGAACGATTTGCCAGACCTGCCGGAACCTGTGCGCCGCACGCAACCCTGGGGCCTGGGCTGGCGGTTCAACCATGCGGGGACGGCCGATAGCTGGGGCGACCTGCTCGGCCGCCATGTGTTCGGCCATACCGGCTCGGCGGGCACGATGGTCTGGATGGACCCGCAAACGCAGGGCTTCTGCATCCTGTTCACGAACGCGCTGCGGGCGAAGGCCCCCTGGCGGCTCGTCCACCTGTCGAACGCCGTGGCGGCGGCCTGGTTGTAAACGTTCGGCCAGCCGCTTGAGTCGCGGCGCGACGGCCGTTAAGATGTTGTCGTCCTTAATGTCCTCTGGGAACCGGCCCCGTATCATCGATGCCCGGCCCACCCGCGTCCATTTCGACGATTCGACCTGAATTCCTGCACGACGACTGCGGTCAAGCGTCAAGTTCCGCTCGCCCCCGTGCGAACTTCGTAATCGGCAGCAGCGCGCACTCTCTGGTTTGCCAGCCGCGCCTCCCCGCGGACGACCAACATGCCTCATGAAAAGCCGAACCGGGATCAGGTCCGAACGCAAATCGCGAGCTTGCGCGAACAACTGGCCGACCTGGAAGCCCAGTTGGGCGGGCTGGAAGCAGCAGGCGAGAACGGCGTGTGCGTCCCGGAGGCAATGCCGACGCTGCGCCCGTTCGCCAGCTTTCAAACGCTGGCCGACGAACTGCCGGTCATCGTCTGGATCACGGACGAGGGCGGGCAGTGCGTCTACGTCAATCGCCGCTGGCGGGAGTTCACGGGGCAGACACTGGAGGAAGCCGCGGGGCTGGGCTGGCTGCGCTGCGTCCACGCCGATGACGTGGATCAGGCGCGGCGTGTCTTCCTCACCGCCACCGCCCGCCGCGAGCCGTTCACACTCGACTACCGGCTGCGCGCCTGGAACGGCGTCTACCACTGGGCCCTCGACGTGGGCCAGCCGCGCTGTGACGAAGCCGGGCGCTTCCTCGGTTACGTCGGGGCCGTGTTCGACATCACCGCGCGCAAACAAGCGGAGCAAGAAGTTGCCGAAGGCCAGCGGCGCTTGCAGGCCCTGTTCGACAACGCGCTCGACGCCATCCTGCTCACGGACGCCGAGGGGCGCTACGTGGACGCCAACCCGGCGGCCTGCGCCCTGTTCGGCTACAGTAAGGAGGAATTGCTGCAAAAGTACGCCTGGGAGATGGCCGAACCGGAGCATCGCGCAGGGTACCGACAAGCGTACGCCGAGTTCGTGGCGACCGGAACCAGCGTCGGCGATTTCCGGGTGCTGTGCAAGGACGGCAGCATCTGCGAAGTGGAATACCGGGCGGTGGCGAACGTACTGCCCGGACTGTGCCTCTCGGCGGCGCGCGACATCACCGACCGGCGGCGCTTCGAGCGCTCGCTGCGTGACAGCGAACGCCGGCTCAAGGAGGCCCAGCGCATCGCCCGCCTGGGCAACTGGGAAGTCGATTGGCGGACGAGAACCGTGCTGTGGTCGGAGGAGATGTACCGCCTGTGCGGTGTGACGCCGGGCGAATACCTACCCACCATCGAAGGCTTTCTGGGCATGTTGCCCTCGTCGGATCGCGAGGCCCTGCTGCGCGAGGTCGATCAGGCCATCGCCGAACGGCGCTCGTACGCGCTCGACCACCGCTTGCTTTGGCCGGACGGGACCGAGCGCATGGTCAGCGAACGGGCCGAGATCGAGTTCGACGCGGCTGGCCACGCCGTGCGCTTCGTCGGCACCCTGCTCGACATCACGGCGCGCCACCGCGCCGAGGAGGAGCTGCGGGCGCTCAACGCCGTGCTGGAAAACGCGGTCGAGGGCATCTCGCGACTTGACGACGGCGGCGTGTACCGCGTCGTGAATGCCGCGTACGCGCGCATGGTCGGCTACGAACCCAGGGCCATGCTCGGCATGACCTGGGAGCCGACCGTTCACCCCGACGACCAGCCGCGCGTGGCGGCGGCCTATCAGCGGATGCTGGCGGAGGGTAAGTCCGAGTGCGAGGCGCGCGGGCTGCGCAAGGACGGCTCCGTCTTCTGGAAGCACGTCGTCATGGTGCGGGCGCTGGACCGGACGGGTGCGCCCTGCGGCCACTACTGCTTCATGAAGGACGTGAGCGCTCAGAAGCAGCTGGAAGAACAACTGCTGCATTCGCAGAAGCAGGAAGCCATCGGCCGGCTGGCGGGCGGCGTGGCTCACGACTTCAACAACCTGCTGACCGTCATCAACGGTTACAGCGACCTGCTGCTCTTCAACCAGCGCGGCGACGACGTGGGCCAGCGCTGGACGGGTGAAATCCGTAAAGCGGGAGAGCGCGCCGCGGCGTTGACGCAGCAACTGCTCGCCTACAGCCGCAAGGCGCTTGTGCAGCCCGTCGTCCTCGACCTGAACGCCGTCGTCGCGGACGGTGAGAACATGCTGCGCCGGTTGATCGGCGAGGATGTGGTCTTGCGGACTCGGCTGGCCGCCGACCTGCGGCCGATCCGGATGGATCGCGGCCAGCTGGACCAGATCATCCTGAACCTGGCGGTCAACGCCCGCGACGCCATGCCCGGCGGCGGCGCTCTGACTCTCGAAACGGCGAACACCACCCTGGGCCACAACGCGCGCGGCCGGATGGAGGTAGCCCCCGGCGACTACGTGATGCTGGCGGTGACCGATACCGGCTGTGGCATGGACGCATCGATCCAGGCCCAGCTGTTTGAACCATTCTTCACCACCAAGGAGGTCGGTAAAGGCACTGGGCTGGGCCTGGCAACCGTCTACGGCATCGTCAAGCAATGCGCAGGGACCATCGACGTGGAAAGCACGCCAGGACGGGGCGCGTGCTTCCGCGTCTATCTGCCGAGTGTGGCCGCGCCGCTGCCCCAAACCGCTGAACAGACCCCAGCGCCCGCACCACTACCCGGCGGGCCGGAAACCGTGCTGCTCGTCGAGGACGAGGACGGTGTGCGCGCGCTGGCGCGCATGGTGCTGCAAGATGCCGGTTACCGGGTGCTGGAGGCCAGTGACGGCGAGACGGCCATCGAACTGTGCAGGCAGCAGGACTGCCGGGTCGATATTCTGGTTACCGACGTCATCATGCCGCAGATGAGTGGCCGGCAACTGGCGGATCGACTGCGCCAGTGCCAACCGGAACTGCGCGTCCTGTACGTCTCCGGCTACACCGACGACGCCCTCGGGCAACATGGCGTTCTTGGTACCGAGGTGGATTTCTTGCAGAAGCCCTACTCGCCGACGGCGCTGACGAACCGGGTGCGCGAGATGCTCGACCGGCGCCCCTAGTGCATCGTCAAATGGGATGTTGCCCGAAGGACTGCTGGGTGGCACGTCCCTCGGTACTCCGAGGGCGTGCGAGTCGCTCTCCCCACGCCCTCGGAGTACCGAGGGACGTGCCACCCAAGTAAAGTCGTGCGCAACAGGTCGCTTGATTTTGCACTCGAGCATGTTGCGACCGGTTGGAGCGGTCCGCACAGCGGACCCTACAGCATTTCGTAGGGTCCGCTGTGCGGACCATTGCACCCAGCGCTACACCCATCCGCGAACCGCGATAGTCTTCACTTCAGCCAGCGCGCCGCATCGCGAGCGAAATAGGTCAGGATCATGTCCGCGCCCGCCCGCTTGATGCTCGTCAGGATTTCCAGGGCCACGCGCCGCTCGTCGATCCAGCCTTTGGCTGCCGCCGCCTTGACCATCGCGAACTCACCGCTCACGTTGTACGCCGCCACCGGCACCTGGAAGCGTTCCTTGACGCGGCGGATGATGTCGCCGTAGGCCATCGCCGGCTTGACCATGATGATGTCCGCCCCTTCGGCCAGGTCGAGGGCGACTTCGCGCAGCGCCTCGTCGCTGTTGGCCGGGTCCATCTGGTAACTGGAACGGTCGCCGAACGAGGGCGGCGATTCGGCGGCGTCGCGGAATGGGCCGTAGAAGCCCGAAGCGTACTTGGCCGCGTAGCTCATGATGGGCACGCGCGCGCAGCCGGCTTCGTCCAGGCCCTGACGGATGGCGCGGACCATGCCGTCCATCATGCCGCTGGGCGCGACCAGGTCCGCGCCCGCCCGCACATGGCTGATGCACTGCTTCGCCAGGTTCGGCAGGGTCTGGTCGTTATCCACGTCGAGATGGCCGCCGTGGTCGGCGAGGATGCCGCAATGGCCGTGATCGGTGTACTCGCAGAAGCACTCATCGGTGATGAGCAGCACGCGATCCTGGAAGGCGGCCCGCAGTGTCCGCAACGCTTGCTGCACGATGCCGTCATCAGCCCAGGCGCTGGAGCCGCTGGCATCCTTGTGCGTCGGAATGCCGAAGAAGATGAAGGAACGAATACCGAGATCGACGGCTGCCCCGACCTCGTCCGTGAGGCGATCCACGCTCAGCTGATGATTGCCCGGCATCGAGGCGATTTCCTTTTTGACGCCTCGGCCCGGGCAGACGAAGAGCGGCAGGATCAGGTCATCGACGGTCAGTGTGGTTTCGCGCACCAGACCGCGAACGATGGGATCGTAACGCAGACGGCGCGGACGGATGGTGGGAAAGCTCCCGGTTGATTCTGGCATGGAACGCTCGCAGGTTGTACGGCCAAGATAGGCTTCCCTTGCTCGCCGGTCGGGCTAACGGCCGTTTTTTCTCAGTTTCTTCTCGCGCAGCAGACTATGGGCCCAGGCGGCTTCTTGCGCGGGCAGCGGTACGTCGGGTTCCCGCCGATAGTCGATCTGGTCGGCGTAGCGGCCGGCGTCGTAACAATGGTCGAGCATCGCTTGCAGGTCCAGGACGAAGTCGGCGTCGCCCTTGGCCAGCGGGACCGCCACGCGCGGCAAGCGCTGTTGCAGGGTCACGGGCCAGGTTTCGCACTCGTCGGCCCCGGCGCGGTGCAGACTGCACAGGTAGTCCCATTCCGCGCGCTGGCGCAAGGGCTCGCGCGGGGCGGCCACGGTATGTTCGCCGCCGCGCAGCAGATCGATCTCCAGTAAGTGGATGGAACTGCGCAGCAGTTCTTTTTGCTTGGCCCGGTATTGCTTGCGGCCTTTCGTGCCGGCCGCCTTGTTGGTCGGGCTCAAAAGTTCAATCACGGTCACGGCCCGGCCCGGTTTATCTGCCAGGCGAATTTCAATGAAGCCCTGGGACAGCGTCTGCGGTTCGAGGGAAACGCGCACGGCCGGATCGCTTGCCACGAGTGCCGTGCTGCCCGTCGCCGGCATGGCGACCGCTGCGCCCTTGGCGGTTCGCGGCTTCGGCGGTCGCTTGACTAGAACATCGGGGTAGAGGGCCTGTTCCGCCTCCACGACGTAGAGCCGTTCGTCGATGTCAGTGATATACCGCTTCGGCAACCGAGCGCTGAGCGTGTCGGCGATGTAGGTAATCAGCCGATGATGCACGCCGCGCCAGTAGGCAGGATGCTCCAGGTATGGGTCCATGCCCGGAAACGGACCTGGCATCGTCTACCTCGTTTCGGCATACACCCGATTGGCCGCCGCCACCCCGGCCCCCGCCGTGATCTTGGCACCCTGGGCTTGCAGGCATTGTTCGAGGGCCGCCAGCACTAGCAGCACGTTGCTCGGGCGGCTGGCATGCCCCATCAGGCCGATGCGCCACGCCTTGCCCTTGAAGTCGCCCAGGCCGCCGCCGATTTCGATGCCGAACTCGCTCAAGAGCCGCTTGCGCACGGCCAGATCATCGACGCCCGCCGGGATGCGCACCGCGTTCAGTTGCGGCAGTTGATGCCCTTCCACCGTGGCGTAGGTGATGCCGAGCGCTGCCAATCCCGCCTTCAGCGCTTGATGGTTTTTCAGGTGCCGGGCGAAGCGTGCTTCCAGGCCCTCTTCGTGGACCAGGCGCAGGGCCTCGCGCAGCGCGTAGATCATCGTGATCGGCGCGGTGTGATGGTAGAAGCGCTCCTCGCCCCAGTAGCGCTGCACCATGTTCATGTCGAGATACCAGCTTTGCACCTTCGTCTTGCGCTTGGTCAGCACCTCGACGCCGCGCGGACTGAACGACACCGGCGCGAGTCCGGGCGGGCAACTCAGGCACTTCTGCGTGCCGCTGTAGACGGCGTCCACGCCCCAGGCATCGAGCTGCACCGGAACGCCCGCCAGGGACGTGACCGTGTCGGCCAGCAGCAGCGCATCGAACTCCTGGCAGAGCTTGCCGAGTTCTTCCATCGGTTGCCAGGCGCCGGTCGAGGTCTCGGCGTGAACGATGCCGAGCACCTTGGGCCGATGCTTTTGCAATGCCTCGCGAATTTGCTGCGGATCGAAGACCTCGCCCCAGGGCCGTTCCAGGGTCGTTACCTGCGCGCCGGCGCGCTGGGCGACGTCGGTCATGCGCTGGCCGAAGACGCCGTTGATGCAAACGAGCATCTTGTCGCCCGGTTCGATCAGGTTGACGACGCAAGTTTCCATGCCGGCCGAACCGGTGCCGCTGACCGGGAACGTCAGTTGGTTTGTGGTCTGAAACGTCTGGCGCAGCATCTCCTGCGTTTCGTTCATGATTTGCAGGAACTGCGGATCGAGATGGCCCAGCAGCGGTGTGGCCATTGCCGTCAGCACGCGCGGGTGGACGTCGCTCGGGCCGGGGCCCATCAGGATACGTGGGGCGGGATTGAGTTGACCGGGGAGAGTCACGGGATTGCTCCGGGTAAAGCTGCCTGCGGCTGCGCACCAGCGTGCTAAACCGCAAGCGAGGTCGGTATGTTCAGTCAGGTTGTGAGTGCTTTCATGCGGTCCTGGACCAGCTTGCTGACCGCCTTGAACTGCGGATGATCCGAACGGCCCGTCCACTCGAAGACGGCTGCTTCCGCTGTCGTCACGATGCAGCCGGCGCGCTCCAGGCGTCGCAGGGCGAAGTCGCGATCGACAGCATAGCGGCTGCCCACGGCGTCGGCGGCGAGGAAGACGCGAAAGTCCTGGGCCAGCAGATCGAGAGCGGTCTGCTGCACGCAGACGTGCGCTTCAATGCCGCAGAGCAGCACCTTGGGCCGGGCAGCGCGGCGAAAGTCGTCGGCCACGCTCGGAACCGCGCAGCAACTGAAAGCGAGCTTCTCCGCCGCCGCCGGCAGGCGTTCGGCCAGCGGCGGCACGGTCTTGCCCAGGCCCTTCGGATATTGTTCGGTCACCTGCACCGGCAGGCCGAGCAGTTTCGCCCCGTCGATCAGGAAGGCGATATTGGTCAGCATGGCCTCGACGCCGTGGATGCGCGGCGCGAGCTTTTCCTGCACATCGATAACGAGTAGGCCGGTATCGGCGGCCGACATCAGGGTGGGATGTGCCATGAACACCCTCGCGGTTCGTGGGGCCAGGAGTCGCTAGAGCATTTTGCAAATGGGTGTAGCGCCGGGCGCTTTGGTCCGCACAGCGGACCCTACGGTAATTTCGCAGGGACCGCTACAGCGGATCGCAAAACGCTCCAGTCCCTGCTGGGATGCTATGAGGCCGCCGTCGGGTTTTCAACGGAGGCCGACCACAGCGGCCGGCGCGACACGGCGGCCTCGAATTCGCCCAGACGGCGCTCGATTTCCAGCCGTTCGGCCTCCGGCAGCGGCAGTCCGGCAAATCGGACGCGATAGTACAACTCCGCGACCCTACGCGGGAAGTCCTCCCAGGTGCGACAGCCGCGCTGTCGCAGTGCTTCCGCGAGTGCAGCGGCGAATTCCAGCGGCGTCTGCGCGGGCGTGGGTCGCAGCCGACAGTGTCGCGCCGCGATGCGCAGTAGCCGCATATAAAACGCTGCCGCAGCCAGCGGCGCGGCAACCGGGCGACCGCGCCGCCGCCAGACCACGACACCAACGAGCAGCAGTCCGCCGACCATCAGGCCGAGGAGCAGCGGCCCAAAGGCGGGGCCGAGGCCAAAGCCAGTCGTCAGGCGCCGCCAGAGGGCTTCCTGTTGACGAGAATTGTAATCGGTGACGAAGTTCCTCCAGAACTCGCCGCCCGTGTGGCTCACCGCGCGCCAGAAGCGGCCCCAGGCCGACAGATCGCGCAAGGCGACTTCTTCACCGGGGGTCGGATCGAGGGTTAGCCAATGCCGGCGCGGCAGGCCATCCGGCCCAGGCCGTTGCACCAGCACCTCCACCCAGCTATGAGCGTGGCTCTGACGGACCACATACTGCCCGTCGCCCACTGGATCGGCTCCGCGAAAACCGAGCACCACGCGCGCCGGCACGCCCTGGGTGCGCAGCATGGCCGTCAGCGCGGAAGCATAGCGTGCGCAATGCCCTTCCTTGACGTTCACCAGGAAATCGACCACGGGATCGACGGTGGCGTCCTTGCGCCGCAGTTCCAGGGTGTAGGTATACTCGCCGGACTGAGCCAGGTAGTTTTCGAGGGCGCGGGCCACACGCTCATGCCGGTCGTCAGGCAAGCGGCCCTGGCCGTCGACGGCGATGTCGTCGCCGCTGAGCCGACCGCGCTCGACCAGCTTGTTCAGCATTTCCCCCGTCCGCTCGCGTAGCCCAGATAACGCGGGCAGCAGGCGGTAGCTGTCGAGCTGTCCTTCATCCACGTTCACGGGCGGTCCCAGGTCCGGTTCGGGCAGTGGCGCGGTTACCTGCCGGTAAGAGCGATACAGTCCATGTCGGCGGCGCAGCGGAAAGCGCAGCTCGCCGTCCGCGTAGCGCACGGCCGGCACCGGCGTCGGTTCGCTGTCGAGCAAAAAGACGACCGGCGACCCGACCGCCGGCAGTACCAGCGGATCGGCGAGAATCAATTGCCAGCGCAGCCGGCCGGCAAAGGTGTACTTCAAGTAGAACTGGCCGTCCCCGAGGTCGGGTAGGCTGCCGTCCGGATTGCCGGGCGCGTCCCCGGTGGGCGGTGGGCGGTTGCGCTTGCCCTCGGCCCCGCCGCGCGGCACATAGGACCAGCGGCCCGCCTCATAGTGATTGAGAATATTGCGCCGCCAGCGCTGCTCGGGGTTCAGGTCGAGCTTGGGCTGGCCGTCGGGCAAGTCGGCGTCCACTTCAAAGGCGACTTCCTGCGACAGCCGCAGCGAGCCGGTTCGGTTGAGGTCGAGCGTCGAATCGCCCAGACCGCTTTGCATCTGGGAGGAACGTAGCAGATTTTCTTCCCAGCCCAGGCCGAGGTGGCGCGGCGTAACCACGAACAGCAACGCGGCCATGGCGCACGCGAGCAGGCAGCGCCGCACCGCTTGCCCCAGCCCCGCGTAGCGCCACGGCACGGGCGGCGCGGGGCTTGACGGCTGCGGGACGGCGGCGGGGCGTTGTGTCCGCCAGTGCTCGCGTTGCAAGTAAAACAGGCTCAGGCTCCAGACCGAAGTAAAAGCATAGCCCGCCAGCAGCAGGCCGAGCGGGAAATCGCTTTCGAGCAGACAACCCAGCCCCACGGCCAGCAAGCCCATCCCGTAGATCACCCAGTAGTCGCCGACCTGCTTCGGACGAAAACACTTCAGGACCATCATGACCACGAGCCAGAAGCTCATGTGCGGCAGCAGGCGCAGCGGCCAGTCGGCATCGATGCGGTGCGCGCCCTGGGCGAAGTAGCGCGCGAAATAGATGCCCGCCAGGGCGGCGACGGCTACCGCCAGGACGTTCGACACCCAGACGGACAGCGACCAGCGCCCTTCAACCAGGTACGCCACGCCGAGCAACAGCCCGAGCGGGACGGCGGCCAGGAACACTTCCCAGGGGTAATCCAGCGCGGCGACATACGCCATGCAGGCGCAGGCCCACGCCAGGCTGAGATAGAAGCTCGTCCGGAAGCAGCGGTCAACGCGCATGGGGCTTCTCGTAAAAGTCGTAGCGGTCCAGGTCCGCGGCACGCAGCACGGCGGCGGGCCGAACGTGCGCCCCGGACAGTGAACGCAGCAACCCTTCAGGCTCGACGCCCAGGACCAGCAGCGGCGATTCGGGCAAACCGTCGAGTGTATCCAGCAGGGCGCAGTGGGAATACTCCGGGCATGATTCCACGGCCGCCAGACTTTCCAGCGAGCGC
Source organism: Planctomycetia bacterium (assembly GCA_016795185.1). GTDB lineage: Bacteria > Planctomycetota > Planctomycetia > Gemmatales > Gemmataceae > JAGVLI01. Next base: position 12,808 of record JAEUIF010000810.1, read on the forward strand.
CGTGTCCCCGTCGGGCTGGACGCATCCGGCACGAGCACGGGATCGGGGCCGGCGATTATCAGCGTCAGCCGCAGGCCGCGCTCGCGCTGGAGGTCGCAGCAAATCGTCGCGGCCAGGCTCACCACATCCTCGAAGGTACTCGCCCCATCGCCTTCACTGCGTGTGGGCAACTGGGGGTTGTCGTGCGCCTGCGGCCTCCAGGGATCGACGACGACGAGTAAGTTTTCGCTGGTTTCTTCCTCGAACTCGCGCACCATCAATTCAGCGCGCCGCGCCGTGGTGCGCCAGTGCACCCAGCGCGGACTGTCGCCGGGCTGATAAGGACGAATGGCGTGAAGTTCCGCCATGCCGGTCGGCAAGCGGCGCGCGACGTGCTGTTCCCACTGGTCGCCCCGGCTGGCGCAGCTCAGGAAATTGCGCAGGCGCTGGACATCCAGCCGGCCGACGGCGGGCAGCACCAGCACTTCCCGCGGCTCACCCAGTTCGACGCTCCGCTGCACCAGGCCGAACGGGTAACCGCTCACGGCTTGCAGGGGCGGCAGGACGAAGCGACCGCGCCGCGGCCAGTGCAGCGTTTGCGCGCAGGCGAACTGCTGTCCGGGATCGAGCCGCGCCGCGAACCACTGCTGCTTTTGTTCGTTGCAGCGGCCGACAAACCGCACGCCGTACTGCGCTGCGTCGGCGCAGTTCTCGACTTCGATCTCCGCGCGGCTGACGGTGCCAGCCGTCACCGTGTCGTCGAGCCGCCGCCGCGCTTGCAACGCGGACAGCCGGCGACCTGCCAGGAAGAAGTTGATGCCCCAGAAGAGCAGCATCAGGTAGGCCAGCAACAGGATGAGGTTGATGGCCTTGAGCCAGCTGACGAGCAAGAGCACGGCGGCGGCGAACAGCCAGTAGATGCCCTCGCGCGGCAGGCGGAAGCGCAGCAGCGAGTCGCGCGGTGTGGGCATGCCGTTGGCTGGCTGCATGGTACGTTCTCGCTGTTCAGAGCTGGCGGCCCGAACGACTCGGCTCCGAAGTTCGTCATTCCGCTTTCAGGCGGCGAGCTGCCCGACCGCTTGAAGGCGGAACTACGAACGCGAATCGCGGAATCGATGCTTGAGGCTAGAGCCATTTGCGACCGGCTGGAGCGATCCGCACAGCGGACCCTACAAAAGTCGTAGGGTCCGCTGTGCGGACCGTAGCGCCGGGTGCTACACCCATTTGCAAACTGCTCTAACGCAGCCGGTTCACACCGGCACGCGGATGCCGTCCAGCAACTCCGCGATGATTGCCTGCGCCCGACTGCTCCGCGCGCCGGCGCGCGCCCCTTTCACCAGCAACCGGTGACTCAGCACTGGGCCCGCCAGCCGTTTGATGTCGTCGGGCGTGACGTAGGTCCGGCCGCGCAGCAGGGCCAGCGCCTGGGCCGCCCGATCGAGGGCCAACGCCGCGCGCGTGCTGGCCCCCAGATAGACCTCGGGGTGCGCGCGGGTGGCGTCCGTCAGGTCGAGCATGTAGTCGTTCAGCGAATCATCGACGCGCACCTGCCGCACCTGCTGCTGAAGGGCCAGCACGTCCTGCGCGTGCAGCACGGGTTGCAGGGCGTTGAGCGGTTCGCCCTCGCGGTGCTGGCCGAGCACTGCTTTTTCCGCGGCACGATCCGGGTAGCCCACGGGCAGCCGCAGCAAGAAGCGGTCGAGCTGGCTTTCGGGCAGCGGATAAGTGCCCTCGAACTCGTAGGGATTCTGCGTGGCGACCACCAGGAATGGCGGGCCGAGCTTGCGCGTCTGGCCGTCCACGGTCACTTGCCGGTCGCTCATCGCTTCGAGCAAGGCGCTTTGCGTGCGCGGCGTGGCCCGGTTGATTTCATCCGCGAGCACCACCTGGGCGAAGAGCGGGCCGGGCTGAAAAACGAACTGCGAAGTCGGCTGGTGATAGATACTGACGCCGAGCAAATCGCTGGGCAGGAGATCGGGCGTGAACTGAATGCGGTGGAAACTGCAATCCAGGCTGCGGGCCAGCGCTTTCGCCAGCAGGGTCTTGCCGACGCCGGGGACATCTTCGAGGAGCAGGTGGCCGTCGGCGAGCAAGGCGGTCAGGGCCAGTTCGATGACCTCGGGCTTGCCCAGCAGCACACCGCCAAGGTTGGCCCGCAACCGGGCGAGGGCCGCGGTGGGGTCGGTGGGCGATGACAAGCCAACGGGATGGTGGTTGTTGGGCGCCGCAAGCTGGTTGGCGTCGCTGACGCGCTCCACGGGTGACCTTCCTGTTCGTGCTGGTCCATTGCCGAGATTGCTCGAGCCACCTT
>JAEUIF010000855.1 GCA_016795185.1 Planctomycetia bacterium
CAATCTGCCCACTGGCATCCAGTTCACCGGCCGCGTCTGGAGCGAGGACAAGCTGCTGGCCATCGCCCACGCCTACCAGCAAGCCAGCGACTGGCACTCGAAACGGCCGCCGGTGAAGTAGACTATGACTGTGGTGGAACGTCGCCCCGACGCTCGCTGGTCGCACGCCCAGCAACTTGCGAAAGCGTTCAACCGCTGCCTACAATGGCACCCGGTCACAGGGAACCATGCGTTCGACCCCTACGGAGAAGTGGCTATGGTGCGTTCTGGTTGCCTGGCGGTTCTTCTGGCGTTGTTCCTCACCGGCCTGACCACGGCACAGCCCGCTGCCGAGGACAAGGTGGACCTCGTCCGCGAGACGACCGCTCTGATCGCCGCGTATCCCAAGATGCTGCGCGAGCCGATCCTGACGTTGTGCCAGCATCCCGGTGCGGTGGCCAAGCTGGCCAAACTCGGTCCCAAGGGGCCGTTCGAGCCGGCCGTCGCGGGTGAACCCAAGCCAGTCCAGGACGCGGTGCGCGTGCTGAGCAAGTACCCCGAAGTGTTCAAGGCCCTGGATGCGGATGCGGCCGGCATCGCCGCGGTCGGCAAGGCCTACACGGCGGACAAGGCCAAGGTGCTGGCGGAGATCGACCGCGAAGCCGCGACCGAGTCCAAGGCGACCGATGAATGGTCCAAACGCATCGGCCAGGACGGTGAGGCCATCGAGCAGCTGACCGCCGCCCTCAAGGCGTATCAGCAACAGCTGGGGGCGGGCGCGAGCGCCGACGACGCGGCGGCCGAGGCGGGCGTCAGCGCGACGGGCGACACGCTCAACATCAACAACCTGCCGTCGCCGGGCTTCGTGAACTACGTGATGAGCAACGCCGACGTCTATCCGGGGTTGGCCAATACGATGGTCAGCCAGTGGCTCAACACCAGCAACTCCTACGCCTACGACCGCTACTTCCATAACTGGTGGGGCCGCTATCAGAACCACTTCCACGACGAGCACTTCCTGCGCGGCGACGAGCAGCGCGCCGACCGGCTGGCGGACGTGGCCCGCTACGACCGAAAGTACGCCAAGGACGACAAGCGCTGGGACAAGTTCAACGAGCACCGCAAGGAATACGCGCACCTGGGCAAGATCGAGCCGCCGCCGAAGGACCACCGGCTGGAACCGGGCCGTAAGCCGCACATCAAGGGCGGTTCGGAGCACAAGCCGCGGCGTCGGCCGGAAGCGGGCCGGCACCCAACGGTGCGGCGCAGCCATGCTTCCGAGCACCACCACGTCCACCATGCGGCGGCCTCGCACCACCACACGGCGTCCCATCGCCGCCGGTAGCCGGCGCCTACCAGCCCCAGTCGGCGCGACTCGGCTGGGGCTGGAGTTCAAGCTCAAGCCTTCCCCAGCAGCAGGTCCACACACCAGCAACCGCGCACGTGCTCCCCCGGTTCGCGGCTGTGCTTCAGCATGTCCGCGTTGGTGCAGCCGGCGTCTTCGAGGGCGTCGGCCAGGATGGGCAGGCGGTCAAAGGCACGCTCGTCATAAATGGCCTGGGCGAGGGAAACAACAGTCGAGGTGAACCAGGCCGGATTGACGGTGTCGCGGCGGAAAGGGTTGCCGAATATACACCGAATTAACTGAACGAGTTCCGCTGCGGTGAGAAGGGGTGGTCCCTCATCAGGTGATGGATCTACGATAGTTGCAGCCCAAGACCAGGGATGCTCGGGCCAAGCCCAGCTGGTTGCCTTCCAAACGGCCAATAGCGCTTCCTTGGTGGTCAAACCTTCAACATATCGTTCAGTCACGTCAACTCTCACTTTGTGCTCCCAGCTTATTCGATCGGACGGCCGCATGTGATCCGGCGGCCGGATGCAAGCGACAGAAAACAAGCCGAATCTTCTGTCACTGGCCTTACCACGCAGCAACTCCAGCATGGGCTTCGGATCGGTACACTCCAGCCACTCCTGCTCCGTCATCGGGCGTTCCTCCCACCTCGTCGCCGAACTCGTCTTGCCCGCGGGCACCCGCTCTTGTTCTAATACCGACTTCCCACTCGCACCGACAGGAGGTTGCGTGCGTTGAATACCGCCGTCGCACTACCGACGCCATCGCTCGCTGGCTATTACTGGCCGGCGGTGCGCGCCGGCGTGTGGGAATTCTTCGTCTTCGGCCTGAAGGAAGCGCGGGCCTGCATCTTCGCCGGCAGCTTCTTCGTCCTGCTGTTGCTCTCGAAGCATCTGCCGTTGTTCGGTTTGGCCCGTTACGACTTCCTTTGCCTGGCCGCGCTCGCGCTGCAAGTGGTGCTCTTACTGACCGGGATCGAATCGCGCGACGAGGCACTGACGCTCGGTGCCTTCCACATCATCGGCCTCGCTTTGGAAATCTTCAAGACGCAGCCGGCCATCGGTTCGTGGAGCTACCCGGAGGCGGGCTACCTCAAGGTCGCCGGGGTGCCGCTCTACAGCGGATTCATGTACGCGGCCGTGGCCAGCTACATGTGCCAGGCTTGGCGGTTGCTGCGCTTCGATCTGGTCGGCTATCCGTCGTACTGGTTGAGCGTGCCGCTCAGTGTCGCCATTTATCTGAACTTCTTCACGCACCATTTCTTCATCGATCTGCGCTGGCTGCTGCTGGCCGGCGTCTTGCTGGTGTTCCGCCGCAGCTGGCTTCGGTTCACGGTCATCGAGCAGGAACGCTCGCTGCCCCTGGTCCTGACGTTCTTCCTGGTCGGCTTCTTCATCTGGGTGGCCGAGAACATCTCGACCTACTTCGGCGCCTGGGTCTATCCCGAGCAGCGGGCCGGCTGGCAGATCGTCTCGTTCGGCAAGATCAGCTCCTGGACCCTGCTGGTCATCATCAGCGGCATGATCGTCGCCGATTTGAAGCAGTTCCGGGAGAAGAAAAGCACGCGCTCGCCGTCGGTTCACGGCTAGCGCAGTTTGCGACCGGCAGGAGCGGTCCGCACAGCGGACCCTACAAAATATCGTAGGGTCCGCTGTGCGGACCATAGCGCCCGGTGCTCCATCCATCGGCGAAACGCTCTAAACGGACAAGGAGGTCCATCGATGAAGACGGCCATCGTCATCCCTGCTCGCTATGGTTCCCAGCGGCTGCCCGGCAAGCCGCTGTTGAAAGCCACGGGCAAATATCTGATTCAGCACGTCTACGAGCGTGCCTGCCAGGCGAAACTGGCCTCCGAGGTAGTTGTCGCCACGGATGATCCGCGCATCCTGGCCGCCGTCGAGGGTTTTGGCGGCAAGGCCCTCATGACGGGCCGCGAGCACCCCAGCGGCACCGACCGCATCGCCGAGGTGGCGGCAAAACTCGACGCCGACATCGTCGTCAACTTGCAAGGCGATGAACCGCTAATCGAGCCGAAAAGCCTGGACCTGCTGCCCAAGTTGCTCCAGGAAGACCCGAACGCCGACCTGGCCACGCTGGCGGTGCCGTTGCGTTCGCTGGAGCAGTGGCGCAATCCGAACTGCGTGAAGGTGGTCTGCGACCGGCGCGGCCGGGCGCTCTACTTCAGCCGCAGCCCGATTCCGCACGTCCGCGACGGTGAGCCGCGGTTCCACGACGACCCGCCCATCTTCTTGCAGCACCTCGGACTGTACGCCTATCGGCGCTCGGTGCTGTTCCACATCGCGTCCTCGCCGCCGGCCCCGATGGAGAAAGCCGAAAAGCTCGAACAACTGCGTGCCATGGCGCTGGGCTATCGCATCCAGGTTGGCATCGTCGAGCAAGCCAGCATCGGCGTGGACACCTACGAGGACTACGAACGTTTCGTGAAGCTCAGCCGGCAGACGGTCAAGAAGTGCGTCGTGCAGGCGGCGTGAGCCAGGTTTGTAGTTCCGCCTTCAGGCGGCGAGTCGCTCGCCGCCTGAAGGCGGAACTGCAAACTTGCAGAAGCGAGCGGCGGGGTTTATCCCCGCCGTTTGTGCATGCTGCGACTGACTCCACTCACCATTCCAGGCGAGCGGCGGGCGTCAGCCCGCTGTTTGTAGCGTCAGTTTCGGACAGTTTCAACAGCGGGCTCACGCCCGCCGCTCGCCGGGACCAGTCCCTATCATGGTGCCCCGCGCTCCCTTCCGCTATACTGCATCGTCCCCTGACGCCGTCGCCGCCCCTTGGATGGACCCCAGCCTTGAAGATCGTCGAACTGACTGCGTTTCAGGTGCGCATCCCGCTGCGGAAGCCGATCCGCCATGCGTCGCACACGCGGGCTGACACCGATAACGTCGTGGTCCGTTGCGTGCTCGACGACGGCACCGAAGGTTTTGGCGAAGGGGTGCCGCGCGAATACGTCACCGGCGAGACCATCGATTCGTCGCTCGCACTGCTGAAACGTACCGACTGGGGCGGCCAGCTGGAGCGGTGCTTCGATTTTCCGGCGGCCGTGGCGCTGGCCGAACGGCTGCGCCTGCCGGCGGTACCGGGCGACGAGCGCGGCTGCCAGGGCAATGCCGCCCGCTGCGCCGTCGAACTGGCGCTGCTCGATGCTTACGGCAAGCGCTTTGGCCAACCGCTCTCCGCGGTCACGAAGCTACTCGCGCCGGACCTGCACCAGCCGCGCGACTGGGTGCGCTACAGCGGGGCGATCACCTCGGCGCGCTCGGGCCTCAAGCTGCGCTTAGCCCCCTGGATGATGCGCGTCTATCGCTTCAAGCAGCTCAAGGTCAAGGTTGGCATCGCCGGCTACGACGACGTATATCGGCTACGGCTCATTCGTAGCCGGTGCGGTAGCAAGATGGACATTCGCATTGACGCCAACGAAGCCTGGACGCCGGGCAACGTCGTCGAGCGCATTCGCGAACTGGAACCGTTTGGCATCAGCGCCGTCGAGCAGCCCGTCCCGCATGCCGACGTGGATTGCCTGACGGACGTGCGCCGTCAGGTAAAGACGCCGCTCATGCACGACGAATCGCTGTGCAGCTTTAGCGACGGCGAGCGGGCCATCGCTCAGCAGACCTGCGACCTGTTCAACCTCCGGCTGTCGAAGTGCGGGGGCTTCATCCCGTCGCTGCGGCTGGCGCAACTGGCGAAGCGAAACGGACTCGGTTGGCAGCTGGGCTGCCAGGTCGGCGAGACCGTGCTGCTCTCGGCGGCGGGCCGGCACTTCGCCGCTTCCGTGGCGGACCTGCGCTACCTCGAAGGTTCCTACGACCGCCGACTGGTGCGCGAAGCCCTGGGCACGAAGGACATCACCTTCACCTGGGGCGGCTGGGCGCCGGCGCTGCCGGGGCCGGGCCTGGGCGTGACGCTCGATCCCGCCGCGCTGCAACGGGTCACCACGCGCAAGGAGGCCCTGCTTGGCTGAATCGGACGTACCCTGCACCATCGAGATTTTCCAGGCCGGCGACGGCTATCGCTGGAAGTACCGTCGTTATTTGCCCACCGGCACGCCGCGCGCTCGCATCGTTTGCCTGCACGGCATCCAGAGTCATGGCGGCTGGTATACCCATAGCTGCACCGAACTCAGCAAGGCGGGCTACCAGGTCGATTTCCTGGACCGGCGCGGCTCGGGCCTGAATGAAGCGGCGCGCGGCGATGCTCCGTATTTTCGCCGTCTGATCGACGATGTCGCGGAGTTCATTCAGCACCTGCGCAAGTCCGATGCGGAGCGCCCGGTCTTCCTGCTGGCGATTTCGTGGGGCGGCAAGCCAGCGGTGTCATTGCAAAAACGCCATCCCGGCCTGGTCAACGGTCTGCTGCTCCTGTGCCCCGGCCTGTTCTCCCAGGTGCGCACCCCGTTCATGCAAAAGGCGCGCATTGCCTGGGCGCGGCTGGTGGCTCCGGCGCGACGCTTTCCGATCCCGTTGAACGATCCGGAACTGTTCACGAGCACGCCGCGCTGGCTCGACTTCCTGCGCAACGATCCACTGGCTCTGCACGATGCCACGGCGCGCTTGCTCGTCGAGAGCCTCCGCTTCGATATTTACCTGCGGCGTTGCGCCAGGCACGTGCGCGTGCCCACGCTGCTGCTGCTGGCGGAACAGGACCGCATCATCGACAACGCGGCGGTGCGCCGTTACGTCGAGGGCTGCGCGACGACCGATCGGAAGATCATCGAGTATCCCGGCGCGCAACATACGCTCGAATTCGAGCCCGAACCGGAGCGATTCCTGGCCGATATGCAGCAATGGCTGGCGGCCCATGTCCCCGGATGAGACAATGCGCGACGGTTCCGGAGCGAATAAGATTCAGGGCCGCGGCTTGCGGCTTCGCACTCCCGGAACCGGAGAACGGCGCCATGTCCGACTGGCTGCAACGACTGTTCGACTGGCTGCAAGCGCTGACCTGGCAGGAACAGTTTTGTCTGGGCGTGGTTCTGTTCCTGGCCACGTTCGTCCTCAGTCTGGGTGCCACCATCTGGATCGTCATCCAGATTCCCGCGACCTACTTCTGCAAGGACCACCCCTCCGCGTTGGCGCAGGGGCACCCCATCATCCGCTGGTCGCTGCGCCTGCTGAAAAACTTCGCCGGCCTGGCCCTGGTGATCCTGGGCATCGTCATGTCGCTGCCCGGCGTGCCGGGGCAGGGAATCCTGACGATCCTGATCGGCCTGATGCTCCTCGATTTTCCCGGCAAGCGGCGCCTGGAGCAGTGGATGATCCGGCGCGAGCGCGTCAGCACGGCGGTCAATCGCCTGCGCGCACGCTTCAACCGGCCGCCCCTGGTGTTGAATGAGGAGTTGTGCCCGAAGGCAGAGAACGAAGAGCGGAATCTCTCGCCGCAGTGACCGAGCCTGGAGCCTGCACCATGATGCAATTGCCGTCCCTCTTGCTCGCCCTGACGCTGACCGCGGCCGACGCCCCCGTGGAAGCCGACCTCGTCATTCGCGGCGCTGCGCTGCACGATGGCAGCGGCAAGCCCGCCGTGACCGGCGACCTGGCCATCAAGGGCGAACGCATCGTCGCCGTCGGCAAGTTCGAGACGGCCGGCAAGCCGCGCATCATCGACGGTAAGGGGCTGATCGTCGCGCCTGGCTTCATCGACCTGCATACCCACAGCGACGGCCCGCTGCAACTCGGCACCACGCGGGGCAACCTCAACTACCTGACGCAGGGCGTGACCACCGCCGTTACCGGCAACTGCGGCTCCGGGCCGACCGACGTGGCCGCCTACTTCAAGACGCTCGAAACCGGCAAGGTCGGCAGCAACGTCATTCACCAGGCGACGCACAACAGCATCCGGCAGCAAGTGATGGGTAACGCCAACCGCGCCCCCACCGCCGCCGAACTCAAGAAGATGGAAGCGGTCGTCGAGAAGGCGATGCAGGACGGCGCCTGGGGTCTGTCCACCGGCCTGATCTACAACCCCGGCACCTACTCGAAGACCGATGAGCTGATCGCTCTGGCGAAGATCGCCGCCCGCCACGGCGGGTTCTACGCCAGCCACATTCGCGACGAGGGCACGGGCCTGCTGGTCGCTGTCGAGGAGGCTCTAACCATTGGCCGCGAGGCGAAACTGCCGGTGCATATCTCGCACATGAAGGCATCCGGCCGTGCGGCCTGGGGCAAGGCGGCGGATGCCGTCGCACTGGTAGCGCAGGCCCGCGCCAAGGGGCAGGCGGTGACGGCGGACCAGTATCCCTACATCGCCAGCAGCACGTCGCTGTTCGCCACGGTGGTGCCGGCGCAGTTCCGCGAGGGCAGCCAGAAGGAATTTCTGGAACGCCTGAACGACGCCGAGCAAGGGCCGAAGCTGCGCGCCGGTATCGAGGACCGCCTGAAGGGCAAGGAAAAAGCGCTGAAGATCGCGGCCTATTCGCGCCGGCTCGACTACCAGGGCAAGGATGTGGACACCATCGCCGCGCAAGAGAAGAAAAAGCCCATCGACGTGGTGCTGGAAATCCTCCGCAACGGTGGAGCGCAGATCGTCAACTTCGGCATGAACGAGGAAGATGTGCGGCTGATCATGAAGCAGGACTTCGTGGCGACGGCCAGCGACGGCGCGGCCATGACGCCCAGTTCCAGCGTGCCGCACCCGCGCTCCTATGGCACCTTCCCGCGCAAGATCGGCCGCTATGCCCTGGCCGACGGCGTCATTAGCCTGGAACACGCCATCCGCAGTGCCAGCGGCCTGCCCGCCGACATTCTGAAGCTGCCCGAACGCGGCTACCTGAAGCCGGGCTACTTCGCCGATGTGGTCGTCTTCGACCCGGACACTTTCCGCGACCTGGCGACCTACGAGAAACCGCACCAGTATTCGACCGGCGTGAAGTACCTCTTCGTCAACGGCCAGCTGGCCATCGACGAGGGCAAATCCACCGGCACGCTGGCCGGCAAGGTGCTGCGGCATCAGAGCAAATAGTCCGGGGTTTGTAGTTCCGCCTTCAGGCGGCGAGCGACTTGCCGCCTGAAGGCGGAACTACGAGCGCGTTCGGCAAGTAATTTCGCGAATCCTGCCAGCCCGATCCCAGGTACATTCGGTGGCCCATTCGGTCGCCTGCATTTCTGGGAGGGGAGCCAGTATGTTCGCACGTCTCGCGTTGACGGCCATCGCGGTCGCAGGACTCAGCCAAGCTTCGGTCACGGCGGCGGACGCCAACATCCCGCAGCAACCCACCTTCAACAAGCACGTAGCGCCGTTGATCTTCGAGCACTGCGCTGCCTGCCATCGGCCCGGCGAGGTGGCACCGTTTTCGCTGCTGACCTATCGCGACGTGCAGAAACGCGCCAGGCAGATTCAAGGCGTGACAAGCAAGCGGCTGATGCCGCCCTGGAAAGCAGTAGCGGGGCACGGCGATTTCCAGGGCGCGCGCCGCCTGAGCGAGAACGAAATCGCGCTGCTCGCCCGCTGGGCGGAGACTGGCGCGGCCGAGGGTGATCCGAAAGACCTGCCGGCGCAGCCAAAGTTCACCGACGGCTGGCAACTCGGGCAGCCCGACCTGATCGTCAAGCTGGCGAAACCGTTTGACGTGCCGGCCGAGGGGCCGGACATTTATCGCAACTTCGTCCTGCCTATCGAGGTGCCAGCCGGCAAGTACCTCCGTGCGGCGGAATATCGGCCGGGCAATCGGCGCGTGGTGCATCACGCCGTGCTGGCGATCGACCCGACCGGCGCGGCCCGCCAGCGCGATAACGGCAGCGGCTTCACGCAGTTCGCGGTGCCAGGGCAACTCTTCCCCGGGAGCATGGCGGCCTGGGTGCCTGGCCGCGAAGCTCGACCGTTGCCCGAGGGCTTTTCCATGCCCTGGCGCAAGGGCGCGGACCTGGTGCTGCAATTGCACTTGCACCCCAGCGGCAAGCCCGAGACCGAGATGTCCGCCGTGGGCCTGTACTTCACCGACAAGCCGCCCGTGCGCACCATGCTCGACGTGGTGCTGATCGACCGCAAGATCGACATTCCGGCGGGCGAGAAGGCCTACCGCACGCGCGATACCCTGACGCTGCCGGCGGATTCCGAAGTCCATGCGATTTTTCCGCACATGCACCTGATCGGCAAGGACGTGAAGGTGACAGCCAAGCTGCCCGACGGTGGGGTCAAGCCGTTGCTCTGGATCGACGACTGGGACTTCAAGTGGCAGAACTACTACGAATACGCCGCGCCGGTGAAGCTGCCGAAAGGAACCCAGCTGGTCCTGGAATGCGTGCATGACAATTCGGCGGAAAACCCGGCGAACCCCAGCATGCCGCCGAAGCGCGTCACCTGGGGCGAGCAGACCAACGACGAGATGTCCACGGCCATCCTGCAAATCGTGCCGCAGAACGAAACCGACGCCACGGCATTGGCCCAGGGGCTGGGCCTGCGCATCGTCGGCCGCATCAGCGCGGGCGACAAGGGCGGCACCGGTTCCGTGACCATCGCCGCGCTGGCGGCAGCGATCAAGGACCCGCCGCAACTGATTCGCCTGCTCGATAAGGACGGCGACGGCAAGCTGAGCAAGGAAGAACTGGCCGAGATTCCCGGCGCGGCCGAACGAGCCGCCGACATCATTGCCAAGTTCGACGCCAACAAAGACGGCAAGCTGGACGCGAACGAGTTGATGGAAGCCCTGAAGGCTGCGCGCAAACGCTGAGCTTACGGGACAGAATTCTCGTAGGGTCCGCTGTGCGGACCGCTGAACCCCGATTGAAGAAGGGTGCAACGGTCCGCACAGCGGACCCTACGAGTTGTGCCCGACAGTTCTACGTTGCGACAGGGACAGCAGCTCTCGAAGGGACGGTGCGCATCGCCGCTGAATGCGGGCCGCCCCTGTGTCGTTCCGTCGCGCGGAGTTACCGTTTGCCACGGCGCGCGATTCTGCTACCATCGCGTGCAGGAGCGAACTCATGGCGAACACCAAGAAAGACAAGGAAGAGGAAGGCGTTAAAAACATCTGCCGGAACAAGCGCGCCTTCCACGCCTACGAAATCATCGACAAGCTCGAATGCGGCATTGTCCTGACCGGCACCGAGGTGAAGAGTCTGCGCGAAGGCAGCGCCAACCTGGAGGACGCTTACGCCCGGATCGACGAGCGCGAAGTCTGGCTGATCGGCAGCGACATTCCGGAATACACGATGGGCAACCGGATGAACCACAAGCCGAAGCGCCCGCGCAAGTTGCTCCTGCACCGCCGCGAAATCGAGAAGTTCGCCGCGAAGGCCACCCAGAAGGGGTTCACGCTCGTCCCGCTGCGGATGTATTTCAAGAACGGACTGGCGAAGGTCGAATTGGCCGTGGCCAGAGGTAAACAGGCCCATGACAAGCGCGAATCGAAGAAAAAGGCCGACGCCCAGCGCGAAATCCGCCGGGCGATGAACAGTCGGAATCGCTGAATTTTGCTCCCCTCTCCCGCCAGGGGAGAGGGGAGGAACGGTCACGGAGGACCGCCCATGCACATCACCGCCCTGGTCGAAAGCGCCGAGCACGTCTGTTGCCGGTATCGATTGACCGCGTTTCGTCCGTTCCTCGAACGGGCGGGCCATACGCTCGAACTTCGCTCCTGGCCGCGCGCCTGGTGGGACCGCTTGACGCTCGGCCGCAAGGGCGGGCTGGGAGATGCCGTCATTATTCAGCGAAAGCTGTTGCCGTACTGGCAACTCTACCTGCTGCGCCGCGCCGCCCGCTGGTTGCTGTTCGATTTCGATGATGCTGTTTTTCTCCGCGATTCCTACGCCGCCAAGGGTAGCTTCAGCGGGCAGCGCCAGCACCGCTTTGCCGCTACGGTGCGCGCCGCGGATGTGATCGTTGCCGGCAACGACTTCCTGGCCGAACATGCCACTCGCTCAACGACTGCCCGACGGGTGCGCGTGGTGCCAACCTGCGTCGAGCCGGAACGCTATCCGCCGGCCGAGCACCACAGACAAACGGATGTACAGCTGGTCTGGGTCGGTTCGAGCAGCACCTTGCGGGGTCTCGAAGCGGTGCAACCCTTGCTGGAGAGTATTGGCCAGCGCTGCCCGAGCGTGCGCCTGAAGCTCGTCTGCGATCGCTTCCTGCAACTGGAGCGGCTGCTGGTGCTGGCATGCCCGTGGTCGGAAGCGACCGAAGCCGCGGAGATTGCCGCCGCCGACATCGGCATCAGCTGGGTGCCCGACGACGGCTGGAGCCGGGGCAAGTGCGGGCTCAAGGTCTTGCAGTACATGGCCGCCGGGCTGCCGGTGGTCGCCAATCCCGTGGGCGTGCAGGCCGACATGGTTCGCCACGGAGAAACCGGCTTTCTGGCCGAGACCGCCCACCAGTGGGCCGAGGCCATCGCTCTGCTGGCATCGCAACCCGAACTGCGCCGCAGCATGGGCGCGGCAGGCCGGCAGCGCGTCGAACGCGATTTTTCCGTCGCGCACGGCGCGGGTCGCTGGCTGGCGCTGCTCGACGATTTACAACAGCGTCGAATGGCCGCATAGAACTGCTGGACGAATTTTGTAGGGTCCGCTGTGCGGACCACTGAGTCCGGGTTAAACAGGGTCAATGGTCCGCACAGCGGACCCTACGAGAGTCCCACCTCACGTCACTTCGCTTTTTCCATTTCGCTCCCGACGTAATTCCCCGCTCCGTGAAAAATCGTGCGCGGCCTGCGTATATTCAGCGGAGTCGCCGGGCGCCGACTTCGACTGGGGCCGGAACGAACGAGGCAGACCGCGCCCGCTTTGCTTCGCCACTGGTGTTTCCCCAACCCCGTGGAGGATCGCAGCGACCGCCCGCTCCGCGCGGCGCGGTCACGCACTCCCTGGCGGCACGCAGCGGCAACCGCCGCGGTTGCGTTGCTGCCGTGACACATCTGGCTGACGTTGGCAACGGAATGATCCCTGAGCGTTCGTCGCGGGCATGATCCCGCGCGGACTGCTTGCCGAACACACCCACAACCTGAAACGTCGTCCACGCTGTCGCTCGACCGCGAGCGACCACGGTCAACCGCTGCGCGCCGCAGCCTTCGGCTGGTCCGCCGCACCGTCGCGGCTGGACCGTCGCCCTTTCCCCCAAAGGAACCATGCACCGAGGAACCGCAAACATGGTGGCCAATCGCATTCCGCTGACGACTGGACAGGCGTCGCGCGAGCAGGTCGTGCAGCGCGCCCAGGCCGGTGACCGCGCCGCCTACGGCGAACTGGTGCGCCGCTTCGCGCCGGCCGTCTATGCCACGGCCCTGACCCGCCTGGGCAACCCGGTCGAGGCGGAAGAAATCGCCCAGGAAGTTTTTGTCCACAGCATGAGCAAGCTGGGCCAACTGCGCGACGCCCGCTGCGTCGGTGGCTGGCTGCGGCAGATCGCCATTCGCCTGGCGCTGGGCCGGTTGACGCGCCGCGGTCAGTCGAGCGACAGCGCTGAGCAACTGCAAGGGCTAACCGCTGCCGATGCGGGGCCGCTGGATCAACTCATTCGCAGTGAGGACCAGCAACGCTTGCGGGCGGGCCTCGGCCGGCTGAAACCGCTCGACCGCGCCATGCTCGAAGCGTTCTACCTGCGCTGCCGATCGCTGCGCGAGATCAGTCACGAGTTCCAGGTCCCAATCGGCACCATCAAGCGCCGCCTGCACGTCGCCCGCGGCCGGCTGAAACGCCAACTCGAAACCGGGACCTCCGCCGATTGAACCGGGAGGCGGCCCCGGACGACGGCGAACCGCGTGCGAGAGCGCGATCCGCAAGCCGCTCCGGGGCCGGGTTGTTTCGGATTGCTTTGACACCGTCGAAGTCGGCTGGAGCAAAGGGAGTCTTGAAAATGATCCGTTTCGTCAGTGGGCATCTCGACTTGAGTGCGACGGAGTTTGAAGCACATTACCGTGCCGTACTGGACGAGGCCTTGGCACGCGGTGATTCCTTCATCGTCGGGGACGCGCGCGGCGCGGACGCGATGTCGCAAGCCTATCTGTGGGGCAGGACAAGCGCGGTCACGGTGTATCACATGTTCACATCGCCGCGCAACAACGTCGGGTTCCAAACGATCGGCGGCTTCCAGAGCGATGAAGAACGCGATCAACGGATGACCGCCGTCTCCGATGCCGATATTGCGTGGGTGCGTCCCGGGCGCGAGAAGTCGGGAACTCAACGGAACATTGATCGTCGAAAGATGTAGGACTGTAACCACCTACTTCCGCATCATCCGATAGGATGCTCGCGGGCCTTTCCGGACAGGAGGCCCTTTGTGGGGAAGGGGTCTGCTCGATGCCGTCTCACCTCAATATCCAGTGCGTTGAAATTGTTTCCACCGACACTGTGCGTCTTCGTAACGAGAAGCGTGTGGTCCTGGTTACTCTCGGCACCAGCTACCTCGTCGCCATGCGGTTGCCTTGGTCTCGGGTCGCGTTGGTCACCGCTGACAACCAGCGGCATAGGGTGAGCGCAAGTTTGGGTTTCGTCAGTCCACTCGATGCCCCAGCTGTGGTTAGCCTGGAGTTGGAAGCCAGTTTGCTTGTCACACCGGGTTGTCGGCTAGAATTCGCCGTTGAACCGGAGCAATGAAGAACCACCCTGGCCGATTGTACCAGCGCGGCGCAGGTCACTTCGCCGGGAATTTTCGGTTGAGAAACACGCCGGCCGGCGTGTCGTTGATCTGGCGCAGCGAGCGGATCGAGCGCAGCACCTCGAAATCGCGCTCGTGCCGGGCATCGACAAGCAGCACTTGCAGGTCCGGCAGGTCGCGCAGCGGCGACAGGTCTTCGACTTGCGTGCGGCGGATGGCGAGGTGAGTCAACGGCATCTTGCGCAACGGCGACAGGTCGCGTACCGGGGCGCCGGTCAGGTCGAGGTTCTCCAGCGGCATACCGCGCAACGGCGACAGGTCGCTGACGTTGGTCATGTTGACCGCCAGTTTCTTCAACGATAGGCCCTGCAAAGGCGCCAGGTCCGCCAGCTGCGGATTGCGTCCGCACGACACGGAACTCAGGTGCTTGAGCTCGCGCAACGGCGCCAGGTCGCTCAGCTTGCCCTTGCCGGAATCGCTGCCGTTGAGCCGCAGGTCTTGCAGGGCGGGCAGGCCGCGCAGGGGGGAAATGTCCGTCAGGTGGTCCGCATCCATTTCCCAGATGACGATCGAGTTGCCGGGGCCCTGACGGAAGTCCGCGCGGCGCTGGTTCAGACCCGGATTGAGTTCCCGCAGTTTTTCCATCACCTGGCCGCCCTGACGCTTGCCGGTCAGCGCCGACACCAGGCTGATCCAGCGGTCGTCGACGGGGCGGCCCGGTTTATCGTTGGGCGTGGTCGGCGGCTCGACGACCGCCGCCGGCTGGGTGGCGGCGAGATCCGTCCTCGGCGCGGAAGGCAGGGATTGGCCTCGACTTCCCAGCAACACCAGCACCAGGACGGTCGAACCGATCAGGACGCCGACTCCCGCGCCCGCCAGTAGCACGCCGCGATTGCGTACGCGGTCCGTCGCGGGCGGCGTGGTAGCGATGGTCCGGCTGTGCATGCCGCGGGCGCTTTCGCCTGCGGAGCTTTCGCGCGGGTTGACAGCCAGTTCGGCCAGTTCCGTCGGCGCGCAGCCGGCTGCCAGTTCGACCACCACTTCCCGCATCGACTGGCAACGTTCTTCCGGCTTCTTGGCTACCAGTCGCCGCATGAGCGCGTCCAGCGCCGGCGGCGCGTCCGGGCACGCCTCGCGCAGAGAGGGAATCGGAGCGTCGCGGTGCGCCATGATCTTTTCCATCATGGTTTCGCCCGCGTACAGCGGTTTGCCGGTGAGCAGGTACCAGAGCGTGCAGCCCAGGCTGTAAACATCCGAACGCTGGTCCGCATTGCGGCTGTTGAGCGCCTGCTCCGGCGCCATGTAGTCGCAGGTACCCAGCACGCTGCCGGCGTGCGTCAGTTCGTCGGCCGCGCCGGGGTTGTTGGCGCTTTCGTCGAAGCGCGCCAGGCCCATGTCGAGAATTTTCACCGTGCCCTTACGGTCGAGCAGCAGGTTGCCGGGCTTGATGTCGCGATGAATTACGCCCGCCGCGTGGGCATGTTCCAGACCGCGTGCCGCTTGCAGGGCACAATTCACCGCCTGCGCCACCGGCAGCGGGCCTTGCGTCTTCACCAGGCGCGACAGGTCGCTGCCGTCCACGAATTCCATGACCAGGAAGTACGCCCCGACATCCTGGCCCGCGTCGAAGGAAGCGACGATGTTTGGATGCACCAGCCGGGCGGCGGCCTGCACTTCGCGCTGAAAGCGCTGCACGGCATGGGGCTTCTTGGTGAACGCGGGCGGCAATACCTTGACGGCCACCGTTCGGTCCATACGCCGGTCGTGGGCCTTGAAGACCATGCCCATGCCGCCTTGGCCCAGCTTCTCCAGAACGATGTAGGTATTCGCCAGCACCAGCCCTCGGGACCGGCCGCGCCCCAGCATCGACGCCTGGTACGGCGTGAGCTTTTGCTGGCGGATGAGTTCCTGCGCCAGCGCCCGCGCATCGCCCTGCGCGTAGCGTTGTGCCAGCGCCCGCACGTCAGCGGCAGGCAGCAGGCCGCTTTCGCCCAGGCCCTTGAGAAACTGCTCGACGGGAACCATGTCCGCCGCGGCGGGGGAAGGTTGCATAATGCGTGTCCCGGAAGGGGACGGACTGTCGCCCGCGCCCGCAATCGGATGCAGCGAACAGCACGTCCACTATAGTAGGTAACACTGGAGCCATTTTAGCCGTTCTGTCGCACGCGGGCCAAGGCGCGTCAGGCGCTGCGCGAAAATTCCGCCCAGTGTGGAGTAACTGGCTGTCGTCTCGGATGCGACGGCGGCCATCATCTGCATGGTCCGAGTGGCACGTCCCTCGGTACTCCGAGGGCGTGCGAGCGGCGGGCTACCTGTCGAAGTTGAAGTCCTTGCAGGGTTCTGCACGCCCTCCGGAGTACCGAGGGACGTGCCACCCAGTCGCCCTCCCGCGGCGAGTCGCTCCAGCGCCTGAAGGCGGAACTACAAACGCGATTGATTGGAGTAAATGATGACACTCGAAGCACGCCAAGAGCGCGGCGGCCAGTTGCTGCGCGACATGCTCGGCCCCGACCGGGCCGAGCAAACGCGCGAGGTCTGGCGCGGTATCTGCCCGGAGTTTGAAAACTACGTGGTCGAGTTCCTGGCGGGTGAAATCTGGAGCCGGCCGCAACTCGACCGGCGCGTCAAGAGCCTGACGACCATCGCGGCGCTGGCAGCCCAGGGCCGTCCGCTGGCGCTGGAGTTGAACATCCGCTTCGCGCTCCACAACGGCGCGACCCGCCAGGACATCGTCGAAACGCTGTTGCAGATCGCGCCCTACGCGGGGTTTCCCGCCTGCTGGGAAGGTCTGACGCTAGCGAAGAAGGTGTTTCAAGAAACGCCGTAAACACGCTCACGCTCACGTTCCTGCGCCGCGCTGCAAAATGTCGGGCCGGTCAAAGTTTGCACCGTGAATGCGGATGCGTTTCTTCGGCCACTGGCCAGGGGCGGTCAGCATCAGCGGTCCCTTGGGCGTGACGACGAAGGTGTCGCAACTGATGGTGCCGCCGAGCAGGGCCTGCCAGGTAATGGCCCAGCCCGGTTGGATCGGCTCGGCGGTCTGGGCCGTCAGCACCTGATCGACCGCGGCGCGGCCCGTGAGGTAGCCTGCCGGGTAGTGCCGCCAGTCGTGCTCCGCGCCGTTGATCTGATAGACGCGCTTCCCGGCCTGGAGCAGCTTGCCGGGCAGGGCGTCCGGCCAGCTGGCGGCGATGTAGCTGGCGGTGATCTTGCAAGCCGCATCGTGCTCGCGGTGCAACGCTTCATCCACGGGACCGAAACTGACGACCCGGCTGGCGGTGGCATGGAGGCCCGCCTGGCGCACCGTGGCGGTGATCGCGCACTGTCGGTTGACGGCGGCATCCGTGTAAGCCACCCGGCGGAAACGGCGCAGGCGGTCGTCGGCGGCGACTTCCACCGAGACCAGTTCCGCGCCATGCTTGAGCACGCGATGACTGAGATGGCCGGCGATTTCCTGCTCGGTCTGCTTGACCGCCATCTGCCGGCAAGTGGCTTCCAGGGCATGACTGACCAGCTGACCGAGCTGGCGGTAGCCGGTGACCTCGTAGCCGGTGATCGGCCTTCGCAATCGCCGCAGCGCGTCGCCGACTGGCTTGCACTCGGGCAGCGGCCGGTCGCAACCCAGCTTGCGGCCCCGGCACAGGTAACTGATGAGCGGGTCGCGGCCGACGTGCCAGGACCATTCCTTGAGCTGGAAGCCGAGACCGTCGAGCTCCTCGTCGAACAGCCGCTGCGAATCGACGTTGCTGGCCAGCACGCAACGGACTTCTCCCGCAAGGAATAGCACCGGCAGCTGGTTCGGATCGAGCACGCCGCGCGGCGTCGCCCCGGCGGTGAACCAGCTAAAGTTCTCCGGCTCGAAGAGGAATAGACCCTCGATTTCGAGTTCGGCCAGCAGCGCGGCGATCTGCGCCTGCTTCAGGTCGATGTCGGTGCGGCGGTCCGGCACGATGGCAGTCACCGGCTTCGTGGGCGACGGGACGGCGGATTCCGAAGGGGAACTCATGGCGGCGGATCCCTGGCGGATGACGCTGACAATGGGCCGTGCGGGAGAGGTTGTTCGGTGGGGTCAGAATATCACGAATCGCTGGCGGCAGATAGACTTTCCTCGCCGCCGCCATTCTCGGACTGCAAATGCGCCCACGCCGCATCTTCTTCGGGTCGCAACCAATCGTGGGCCAACGCCGCTTCCGCCAGCAGCGCTGCTTCGTGGGGCTTCTCGACGGATTCGATCAGGTCAACTTGCATGGCATGCCTCCATTTCACCGCAGCCACGGTGGCGGGTGCGCCCCGCGAGCGTAGCGCTGCGCCAGTTCCAGATAGTGGGCGTTGATCTCCTTCGTATGCTCCAGCTCTTCCGGCTTGATCTCGCGGACGATCTTGCCCGGCATGCCCATGACGACGGAGCGATCCGGAATCCGCCGGCCCTCGGTCACGAGCGAGCCGGCGGCGATCAGGCAATCCTGACCGATCTCGCAGCTCGACAGCAGCTTGGCCCCCATGCCGATCAGCGTGCCCTTGCCAATGCGCCGGCCATGCACGATGGCCGCATGGCCGATGACCACGCCCTCCTCGATATCCATCGGTACATCGTAATCGGTGTGAACGATACTGCCGTCCTGGATGTTGACGCGCGGGCCGAGGGTA
>JAEUIF010000886.1 GCA_016795185.1 Planctomycetia bacterium
GGCACGCCGGCCAGGGCCTCGAAGCCGCCGCCGATGATGGCGTCGGCCAGCTGGTTGACTTCCTTGAAGTAGCGGTCGCTCGGCCGTTCGCCGGTCAGCTTGCGGCGCAGGTCCTGGCAGAGAATGTCCGCCGCGCCGATCACCGCCTGGTCCTTTTGCTTGCCGGCCCAGAGCGCCGTCACCAGGATCGTGACCGTGTCCTGCACCCGCTGCGACAGCTCGGCCATGCGGCACTGGCGGTCGGCCAACTTGAGCTGGTGCTTGGTCATCGCGCCGCTGATTTCGCCGGGACTGCGCTGGAAGGCGTCCAGGGCGAACTGCACATGGCCCTTGAGGCGGCCGTCGAGCGGCGGCAGCGTCGGTTGCGGCCGGCGGCCGAATTTCTGCCCCATCGACCACTTGGCATAGGCCGACAGTTCCTTGCGCAGCTTCCAGGCATGCAGCGGGTTGGCCGGGTTGAAGGCCTTGATGCCGTGCTGCTGGAGCGCCTTGCCGATCGGCTCGAAAAACTCCTTGCCGTGCTCCTTGACCAGCGATTTGAAGAAGGCCAGGCCGAGCATCTCGCCTTCGCCTTCGTAGATGCACGGTGCCAGGAAGTCGTAGACGTTGTCGCCGAACAGGTGGCCCTTGAGAAACGACCGGCCGCCGTGCGTCTTCATGAACAGCTCGATGGCTGCTTCTTTCTGGGCCTCGCTGCCGAAGATTTTCGCGATGATGCACTCCAGTTCGCCGCGATAGCCCTGGTCGATCAGGTGCGCGCCCCAGGCGACCAGCGCGTCGCAGCCGACAATCAACGCTGCTAGCCGGGCGATGCGCCGCTTCACCAGTTCGCGGGTGTTGATCGCCTGCCCATAGGTGCGGCGGAATTCGGCCCAGGGCAGCATGTTGGCCAGCATGATGCGCATACAGCCCGCCGCGTTAGCGCACAGCGACAGTCGGCCCAGGTTCAGGCCGTGGTAGGCGATGGTCAGGCCGTCGCCGGTCTTCGGCGTCAGCAGATTTTCCTTCGGGATGCGGAAGCGATTGAATTTCAGGCCGTTGTTGTGGGCGTGCCGCAGCGCGTACAGGCCATACGGAATGACCTGAAAGGTCTCGTTCTCCTGTTCGGGCAATTCGGCGATCAGCACGGCGGGCTTGCCTTCAAGCATGACCACCAGACCAATGGTGCGGCCCGCAATCGAATTGGTGATAAACAGCTTCTCGCCCGTGATTTCAAAGGCATCGTCCGCAGGCACCGCCGTGGTGCGCAGGGCCGTCAGGTCCGAACCGGCCCACGGTTCGGTCAGGGCGAAGCCCGACAGCTTCTGCCCGCTGGCCAGTTGGGGCAGGAAGCGTTGCTTCTGTTCCGGAGTGCCGAACGTGCGCACCGGATCGACCGCGCCGATGCAGCCATGCACCGAGGCCAGGCCGGCGGTCATCGGGTCCTGCGTCGCGATGCGCGTCAGGAAGGGTGCGAAGCGGGCGAACGGCGCACCCTGCCCACCGTGCTGCGGGTCGATGAGCATGCCCCAGTAGCCGGCCTCGCCGAGTTCGCGCAGCAGGTCTTCGGACAGCTTGCCGTTCGCGCCGTAGACCGAGTCGGCCTGCCGATGACGGCGCACGATCTCGTAGGAGCGTTGCATGGACGCATCGCAGGGCGCGGTTGCCGGCAAATCGGGTGTGGCGAAGAGGTCGAGCGGCAGTTCCCGGTCCCAGACCGCGCGGTGAATCGGACTGCTGGCGGTCTGGTACTGCCGGGCGAACAGCGATTCGACCTGCTCGTCGGCGCGGTCCATCGCCCCGGTGCGCCGGGCTTCCTCCTCGCTCTTGCCGCTCAGGCGCATGGCGGTTTCGGCGAAGCTCTGCTGTTCTTGCGCGGAAGTGGATGGGACAGTCACGGCGGCACTCCCAGGGGCGAAGACAGGATGGCGATGGTGATTCTACCGACATTCTAGACAGTGGGGTGCGGAACGATTACCCTGCTGCGCAAGTCGAAGGAGATTCGACCGGTCGCTGGCTGCAAACGACCGCGAAAGACATTACAATCGCCCCCATGACCACGCCATCCTCGCCGATCGTCACGTTCTGGGGCGCTGCCCGTACCGTTACCGGTTCGATGCATCTGGTCGAATGGGGCCGTCACCGGCTGCTGCTCGATTGCGGCATGTTCCAGGGCCATCGCTCCGAGGCGCGCGAGCGCAACAGCCGCTTTCCGTTCGCGACCAAGGACATCGACGCCGTCGTGCTCAGTCACGCCCACATCGACCATTGCGGCAACTTGCCCAACCTGGTGCGCCAGGGCTTTTCGGGGCCGATCCACTGCACGCCGGCCACCGCCGACCTGGCTGAAGTCATGCTCACTGATTCGGCCCGGATTCAGGAAGAAGACGCCGAGTACCTCAATCGCAAGCAGCACCGCGGCGGACGGCGCATCGAACCGCTCTACGACGTCGGCGACGTGCAACGCACCGCCCGCTTGCTGCGGACCACGTCCTACAACCTGAAGCGGGAAATCCTACCCGGCATTCAACTGAGCTTCGTCGATGCGGGGCACCTGCTCGGTTCGGCGATGGTTTCGCTGACCTTCCAGACGACTGGCGGAGAACGCAGTTTGACTTTTACCGGCGACCTGGGACGACGCGGCCTGCCGATTCTGCGCGACCCCGCTCCGGTGCCGCCCGGAGAATTGCTGATCTGCGAAAGCACCTATGGCGGCCGGACGCATCCGCCGGTGGATGAGCTGACCGATGAGCTCGCCGAACTCGTGGCCCGCACCCATCAGCGCGGCGGCAAGCTACTCATTCCCGCCTTCAGCCTGGGCCGCACGCAGGCCGTGGTCTACTTCCTGCACCTGCTCATCCAGGCGAACCGACTGCCCGACCTGCCGATTTACGTGGACAGCCCACTCGCCGCCAACGCCACCGAGATTTTTCAGCTGCACCCCGAGTGCTTCGACGCCGAAACCACGCAGTTGCTCAAGGACCGCCCGGAACTGTTTGGCGGCCGGCATGTGCGCTACCTCCGGACGCCCATGGACAGCAAACGGGTCAACGCGCGGCAGGAGCCGTGCATCGTCATCGCCGCCAGCGGCATGTGCGAAACGGGCCGCATCCTCCACCACCTGAAGCAGAACGTCGAGGACCCTCGGGCCACGATCGCCATCATTGGCTATCAAGCGCCGAACACGCTGGGCCGGCGGTTGCTCGAACGTCAACCGCAAGTGCGTATTCACGACCAGTGGTTGCCGCTCCAGGCGGAGGTCGTGGCGCTCAATGGCTTTTCCAGCCACGCCGACCACAACGATTTCCTGTCGTTCCTCGGCCCGCTGTCCGGAAGCACGAAGAAGGTGCGGCTGGTCCACGGCGAGGAAGCACCCGCCGAGGCGCTGGCGCAAGCACTGCGCGCGTTGGGCTTCGCCGATGTCGGCATTCCCGAACGCGGAGAACAGGTGAGCTGGTGACGACGGCCCGCGCGGGCTTCACCGACAGAACAGCAGATCGTACCCCAGGATCATGATGCCCACGTCGATGACCAGGTGGCTCAGCCAGGCGGACCAGATCGAGCCGGTGCGGTGGTAGAGCCAGGCCCAGACCATGCCGCCGATGGCCACCGCCAGCGAGAACGGCACGGCCGCCGTCCAGAATTTCTCGGGAAAATAGACCGCCAGCACCACGACGTGGTGGCCCATGAACGCGAAGCTCGACACGACGATGGCGAAGGTCACCGGCATCAGCTTGCGCAGCTCGCCAAAGACAAACCAGCGCCAGTAGTATTCTTCGAGCAGCGAGTGAATGAACGAGATGAAGGCACCCATCAGGATGAACCGGAAAGGCGTGGCCATGCCGTACTCGGCGACCTTGAGCCGCAGCCGGGCCGGCGTGCCTGCGAGCAGTGGACTGTCCCGCAGTTCCCCGAAGTAGAGGCCGAGCATCGCCGCCACGACCAGCAGGCCGAAGCCGAGGCCCAGTGCCAGGCCGTCGAAGTTCGGCTTCGTCGGCCGCAGCCGCTGGCCCTGCCACCAGCCGAGCCAGACCACGGGCAGGGCGAACTGTACCGCCTTGCTGCCGAAGTAGCTAATTTGCAATGCGGCATTGGCTTCCGCGGGCGACTGCCCGGTGCTGGCCAGCATCACAAAGTAGACCTGGGCCGCCACCGTCGGCCCGATCATTGCCAGCAGCAGGATCGCCCAGTTCGCTCTCACGTCAATTCCCCCACGACCCGTTTGACCAGCACACGTAGCTTTTTCTCGGCCTGCGCCGCCGTGGCCAGGATGTCTTCGAGCACCACGGGTTCGAGGGCGTCCGGCAAGCACATGTCGGTGAGGACCGAGATGCCGAAATTCCGCAGCCCACAATGCACGCCGACGATCACTTCGGGCACCGTGGACATGCCGACCACGTCCGCGCCGATGCCCCGCAGGAAGCGATACTCCGCCCGCGTTTCCAGGTTCGGCCCGCTGACGGCCACGAAGACGCCCTTGTGACAGACGATGCGCTCTTCCAGGGCGATGCGCTGGGCCAGGGCGATCAGTTCCGGATCATACGGGTGGCACATGTCGGGGAAGCGCGGGCCAAGCCGGTCGTCGTTCCTGCCGATCAGCGGGTTGTCGCCGATCAGGTTGATGTGGTCCTCGATGACCATCAAGTCGCCCTTGGCGTGCTGCGGATTCATGCCGCCGCAAGCGTTGCTGACGACCAGCACTTTACAACCCAGCGCCTTCATCACGCGCACCGGGAAGGTGATCTGCTGGAGCGTGTAGCCTTCGTAGAAATGGAAGCGGCCTTCCATCGCCATCACGGTCTTGCCCGACAGCTTGCCGCACACCAGCCGGCCGGCGTGCGATTTCACGGTCGATTCGGGGAAGTGCGGTATCTCCCCGTAGGGAAAGGTCGCTTCCGCCTGAATGTCCTCGGCAAAGCTCCCCAGGCCGGTGCCCAGGATGATGCCGACGGTCGGCTGTCCCGACCAGCGTTTCTGGATGACGGTTTTCGCTTCTTCGATCTTGTCGTAGAGGTCGAGCATGGGTTGGTCAGTGATCAGTTGTTGGAGCATAGTGCGACTGGCTGTAGCGATCCGCACAGCGGACCCTACGGCAATCCGTAGGGTCCGCTGTGCGGACCATAGCGCCCGGTGCTGCATCCAGCCGCGAATTGCTCCAGTAGTCAGTGGTCCTCGACGGCGCACGAAGAAGTATAATGATCCAGGCGTGTCGGGACCAGAAACATCACGCGCCTTTGCAACTGACCATTGACCACTGACCACGGACGATTCCCATGGCCGTCAATCTGACCCCGCAATACCACGAGGCGGAAGCCGAGTACCGCAAGGCCCAGTCGGCGGAAGACAAGCTGACCGCGCTGAAGAAGATGTGGGTCGAGCTGCCCAAGCACAAGGCCAGCGAAAAGGTGCAGGCCGAGCTGAAGCGCAAGATGAGCGACCTGCGCGAAGAGATCGAGACCGATAAGAAAAGCCCGAAGAAGGGCGTCAGCTACAAGATTCCCCGTCAGGGCGCGGGGCAGGTCATCATCATCGGCGGGGCCAACGCCGGCAAGAGTTGCCTGTTGAGCAAGTTGACGCGGGCCACGCCGGCTGTCGCGCCCTACCCGTTCACGACGCACGAGCCGATGCCCGGCATGATGGACTGGGAAGACGCCAAGGTGCAGCTGATCGACACGCCGCCGATCACCGCCGACTACCTGGAACCATACCTGTCGAGCATGGTGCGCAACGCCGATGTGGCACTGCTCATGGTCGATATCGGCGACGACGACGGCGCGTTCGCGGCCGAGCCGGTCATCGAGAAGCTGGCCGAGCGCAAGACCGTCCTCGTCGGACAGATTCCCGAGAACGACGAAGACCCGACCATCGTCCACCTGCGCACGCTGCTGGTCGCGAACAAGTGTGACCTGCCCGGCGCGGTCGATCGGCTGGAGATCGTCAAGGAGATGTTCGGATCGCGCTTTCCGCTCCACATCATCGCGGCGGAGGCGGGAACG
>JAEUIF010000894.1 GCA_016795185.1 Planctomycetia bacterium
GACCCCGCTTTTGGGTAAGCGGCTACCACCGACAAGCCGGCCCAGTCCGGCCCCTGGACCGCGAGCTACCCGAGACCCTGCGTCACGCGCTCAAGTCGGTGTGAGTCAGGTCGTTCGTGGGTGGTAGGCGGTCTGGGGACCAAACGGGGAAATCCCCGTTTGGCTCAGCGGTCGGCTGGCGCTGGAGGCCGAGAGCGGAAATCCGCTCTCGACCGCTGCGGCGAGCGGTGCGGCACCAGCAGGCACTGCGTCACGCTCGCAAGTCAAACGTCCGTGCGACCGCTCGGTGGACCGTTGATCCCAATTGGTGTGCCAACTTTCTGCCCTTCGGACGGTGAGCCTGGGCACCAGCGGCCTCACGATCCCAAGACGGGAAATCCCAACTTGGCGGTCTCGATGTTGACCACGACCCTGAGAGTCGGACCAAGGTAACAGTATGAATTTATTCGTCGTGGCGAGCCGAGCACATTGTCAGGCCGCTGGGACTGTGGTAGGATCGAACCTACAACTTTGCTCACATCCACTCGCACGCTCCGCAGCATCATCCTCGGTGTTCGAGACCCAAGATCGAGGCAACTATCCATGCCGACCCGCACTCGTACTCCACCACCCTTTGGCCAGCGCCTGGCCGCCCTGCGCTCGCAGCGCTACTGGACACAGGACATGCTCGCCGACCAGTCGGGCTTGAGCCGGGGCATAATCCAGGCCCTGGAGCAAGGGGTGCGGGCCAACCCCTGCCTGGCCACCGTGCTGCGCTTGGCGAAGGCGTTGAACGTCACGCTTGACGAGCTGATCCACCTCGATGACTTAGGCGCGTTGGCCGTGGCAGCCGACGCGCTGCCCGAGGCCGGCTAACTCTTCGGGTACGGTCGGCTCGGAAGGCGGCGAGCGACGCGGCCACGGTGCGTGCCTGCACCGCGCCTGGTTGCCAACCGACATTGGCCCCATGACATCAGCACACGGAGGTGCGTCATGCACTTAACCGAAAGTCCTTCCGAGAACCGTCGCCAGCGACGCCGAGCCGCCCAGCTCCACCCTGGAGTTACGGTTCTGGGAACGGTCCGCTGCGGAAAACGAAAAGAACAGCACATCGTTGGCCTGGATGCGCGCGGGCACTTCCGCTTTTGCAGCCACAGTGAGGAGGAGCTTGAACGCGAGCTCGCTTTGGAAGACATGGGCGGTCCGGTTTGCCGGTGTGTCGCGGTCTTTCGCCAGTGGCCTCGCGTGATTCAGGAAGAGGTTCCACTGTCGCGGTTGCCCCCCGGCCTACGCCAACATGCCCGCAAAGAGATTACGCGCCGGCAGCAGCGCGAGGTGATTCACATTGAGGAAGAGGGTGACGAAATGTACTGGAACATGTCTCCCGCCGACCGCGCCCGGTTCGGTCGCCCAGGCGCTGTCTATCCCGCTGGCCTGTTCGATCCGGACGGTCAAGCGGAATCCTCGACCTTTGCCGATGATTTGCTCGATCAGGACCTTGAAATGGAATTTAGGTAGCATCGAGGTAGGCGCGGTGCCCGGAACCGATCGTTACACAGGGAGTTGCGTAGCGTGAGCTGGGAACATCGAAATGGCCGCCTGTACTACACGCGCAGTCGCCGCCAAGCTGGTCGAATCGTCCGTGAGTACATCGGCACTGGCCCGGTTGCCGAAGCTGCGGCCCAGGCCGACGCCCAGCGTCGCGCAGCTCGTTTGAACCAGCGAGAGCTTGAACATGCCGAGCGGTCAGCCTGGACCGCCGCTGAGGCCGCTGCGCGAACCGCGACTGATCTGGTCACGCAGCTTTTCCGAGCCAGCCTGCTCGGGGCCAGCTTCCGGCTCCACGCACGAAGCGAATGGAGGAGACGCAAGGATGCTCACGACCACAACGACGCCGATTGAAGTCCACCCTACCCAGGCTCTGGCTGACCTCGTTCGCCGCGCCATGGAGGGCGACACCGCGACCCTTCCCGCGCTGCGCGAGTTCCTGGACGCTCATCCCGAGGTGGTGCATGAGGCCGGCAACCTCGTCGGCCAAGCGCGCACGGCCTGGACGAACTTGGCGGCCGGCAACAATCTGCTCGTCGCGGAAGCGATCGGTCGCGAGCAGGTGACCCTGAAGGACTCCCTCGGCTGGGCCTCGGCAACCTCGCTTGAGCGGTTGTTGATTGACCAGATTACCCTGGCCCAGCTCGAAATCGGTTATGCCAGCACGCGCGACGCGCAGGCCGCTGGCCAGCCCCTCAGCGTCGGCCAGCGTGACCATTTGCAGCGGCGAACCGCCCGAGCGCATCAGCGCTTGATGGCCAGCGTCAAAATGCTGACGACGATCCGGCGGCTGCGGCCGTCGCCGTCGCCCGTGCAGGTGGCCGCTCGTTTCGCCCGGCGGGGAGTCGCTGCGGAACTTGTCAAGTCGTGACCGGCAAGGCCGCGCAGTCGACACCCGCGCCGAGCCGTTGACCTTTTGGGCTCTGTCGCGTAGCATTACAAGAGTCAACCTCATCCGCGCTCCGTTCCGGAGCGCAGTTCAGTGCGACCTCTACGTCGCCCCCCGAGCTAACTGCCTCGGGCCTCATCCGGGTGGCCTTGCTGCCCTCCTCGGTCGAACCGACGTTCGACTCCATCGGTCTTGCAACGACGCGATTTCAGCGACACCGTTACCCGCTGACTGACCCTCGGCATCGCAGGGACACCTCCGCACTTACCTCGGTCTTGGTTGTCTTGTGCGCGACCGTGCGCGCCCAAGCAGCGGCGAGGCATCGGCCCGTCATCTTGAAGAGACACTGGCCACCCAAGCTCCGCGATCAGAATGGCCTCCGAATTGAGGCCGTGTAGGTGGAAATCATGCTGACACGGACAGCAAAACGAGGGGCCAACCCCAACAGGAGTATCAAATGTACGCACGTCAAGATGCTGATGACCTGATCCGTGAGCAAGTAGAGAAAGCTCGTGGCAAGGTGAGTGTCGTGGTGTCAGAGCACTCGCCGCACGCACGCGCAATCTTTGCACACGCCACCGGTCAACACTTGCTGCCGCCGGCCACTCCGCCTCAAGAAGGCGAGCTCGGGCCGACGGTGATCCTGCCGTGCAAGGACGCCGCTGAATTGCTCCGGCAGCACGCCAGCAAGGGCGGTCAGGTAATCGCCGACACGATTGAAAACCCCGTGTTCAAGCCTGATTACTGGCTGCTCTTTCTGCTGCCGGAAAAGCTGGTACTCAAGGGCCTCGGTCGAGGCGCTGTTCTGTGGGAAACTGTCACGGAGTACGATAATGTCAGCAACCACGTCGTAACGCCGCAGCAGCTTGGCCAAGACGAAGGGCCGAGTCACGTTCCGATGCGCATGGACGATGGCACCAAGGTGCGGGTCTACGGCGCGACTGGGGAAGCGGCGATCATGGCAGCCAACCTGGTGGCCATCGTGAATTCGGGCCGGATTCCAGTTCCCGAGCATAACACCGAGATCCGTGTCCGGGATGAGAAGTTGGCTTCGCTGCTTCACGATGTTTACGCCAGCATGCCAGCGGCGGTGAAGGAAGCCATCACGGCGCTGCGCAAGCTGCCCGGCAAGAAGGACCGCTGGTTGACCCGCGTTCTCTGGGGCCGGCCCGAGCTGCGGAAGCTGGCCAAGGCCGTGCGGCATGAACTAACTGGCAAGTAGGACCGGCACCCTCGAAAACCACTATTCGGGCCAGCCGGGGGTCTCCCAATCCTGAACGTATGCTCCAGTTTCCCTGACACAAAACCAGCCTTGCCACTCGCCGCGTCGTGTAGAATACGCATAGTGCCATCCAGCTCCAACCCGACCGGTTGCTCCCCCCGCCGCGTATGGAGGCTCGACGATCTTCCTTCACGAGCACCGCCAACCAGGTGCGTGACTCGACGACCTCGCCTTGGTGACGAAAGCACCACCCATCCGCCCGATCCGGACTGGTGTCCGTTGATCGGCGCATCATCGACGCATCGTCGCTAACTTTTCATTTATCGTTCACCCTGCGCTCCTTCGACCGGAACGTCACCGCGTGTGCCAGGCGGTCACCCGAGTCCGAACGGTGGCTGGACTACTGCCGGAGGTGTGCCGGGCCAAGGAGTATGACTATGAACTGCTTGAAGGAGCGGGATCGACAGTGCTTGGCCAATCTGTCTGATGATCGCGACCGGATAGTCTATCGGGTGTCCTTGGAACTGTTGCAGTCGGCTGAGGTCAAAGTTTCAAAGGAACTCCAAGAGCGCACAGATCCCAGGATGCTGAGGCCACGGGAATGCTTCGCTGAGGCCTACCATTACCTGACCTGGCATTGCCGCCAGGCCGGAATTCTCCTCGTCCACGGGACGTCCTCACTGGGTGGCGGCGACGATCACGCATGGGTGGAGTTGTCGGACGACATCGTTTTCGATGGCGTCCTGCAGCGCTTTTACAAGAAGTCATCGTACTACAAGCTCACCGGGGCGCAGGCGTTCGACAAGTTTACCCCGGGTGCTGCCTTCATCATCTGCGCTCGGCTGAATACTCCTGGAGCACCAACGACGCTCTACGGGGGATGGGGGCACCGTCTCCAACTTCCTGTGTTCGATCCGTCGAGGCCACAACCCATCGACTATCCGCAGGTGGAAGATTACCTCGCCAAAGCGGGCTTTGGAGCAAAGCCCACACAATCGCGGGGTATGGCTGGAGCAGGAGGAAAGCTCTCCCGCTCAAGAAAACGGTACTGAGAGGTGGCCAAACGGCCGGCGAATCGAGCACCCGACATCGTAATAACCGTCAGGTTGAGTTCAAGCCTCGCGCCGGCTGCTGCAGACTGATCTCAAGTTCCTGAGTTGAAACAGCGCGGGCAAGACAATCTGATCGCGTGTTGATTGGGGCGGGTGGTCTGTCCACCAGGCTAATCCGACAACCACCTTTCGGGCCAGCAGTCTGACTGCTGGCCCTTTTCTTTGCGCGACGCTGCCACGCGACGATAGGGTCGGTGACGCCCCTCCCCGGGTCCCCGTTGAGCAGGAATGATTGCCGAACCGACCGTTTCCGCCGACAGGCAGCGGAATGTACACCAACCTGCCCACGCCGCGCGACGGCCGAAAAAAGGGATGCGCTCGGGGCGCAGTTCACCACTACAGCGAGGCACGGTCGCGCCGTCAACCTTGCAAGCTCGCGTTGCTCGCGCTGGTCCCCTTGACGTGTCGGCACCCAGCGCCTATGCTTTATTTGCCTAACCATCCCTGAGCCTTCGGGCTCCATCCGGGGCGGCCATCGAACCCGCCCCTTACGTCTTGCCCAACGCCCAGCCAGGTCACACTCCTGACCTGGGGACCGTTCTGTCCGCAAGACGTTTCCGGTTGAAATACTTCTGTCGCTCTGCTCCGCGCGCCTGGCCCTGCGCGCTTCGGGCAGGCGACCGGCGGTATCTGCCGCAGGGCAAGACCGCCGGCAAGTAACCATTGCGGCGGCGTCCGCGACGCCTCCCGCGAACGGAAGGATGGACCGCCATGAGTCACACTTTGAAGAACGGCTTCACCCATCGACCGGCAGCCAAGCGCAACCATCAAAGAACCTCTACAACCTCTACGGGCAAGAACGGGACGAAGCGCGTAGAGGGTGTAGAGGGTAAACGCGGCAAGCCCGAATACCACTGGCAGATGGAAGCGGGGCTCGACAAGAACTTCTCCCGCCTCGGTAAGCTCCTGGCCGGCCTGGGCCTGCCGCTCTACCGGCACCCCGACGGCGGATTGCTGTTCGTGGAGGACAACCGCCCCCGGCGGATCACCACGGCGAAGGAACTCGCCCCGTTGCTGATCGACCACGTCCGAATCGCCGTCATCAAGAACGGCAAGTACCACGCCGACCGCGTCGGCGAACCGAGCCTCCACAGCATGCTGCACTCCCGCTCCTTCCTGGCCCACTTCCCCGTGGTCGACGACGTGGTGACGACGCCGGTCGTGCTGGGCGACCACACCCAGGCGCGGCCGGGTTACAACGCGAATGGCAAAATCCTGTACCTAGGCCCGGCCATCGCCACCCGCAAGAGCCACACGGCCATCGACCAATTCCTCAGCATCATGGACTGGCAGACCGAGGCTGACCGCACCAACGCAGTCGGCGCACTGGTGACCGTCCCTTTCCGCCACCATTTTGCCGGTGGCAAGCCGTTGGTGCTGGTGACCGCCACGAAGTCCCACGCCGGCAAAGGCACCCTGATCGATTTCATCCGGGGCAAGACCGCCAAGGCCGAAGTCACCTACGAGGACAAGGACTGGCCGATGCAGCGGGCACTGCACGAGCAATTCCTCCAGAAGCCCGAGATCGGCGTCATCAACTTCGACAATGTGCGGACCGACAGCTCGGGCCGGGGGAAGATCATCCGCACCGGCTTCCTGGAGAGCTTCATCACCAGCGACGAGGTCGTGCTGACTTCGGCGGCCGGTCGGAACAAGCCTATCCGCACCGCGAACAAATTCGTGGTCCTGCTGAACACGAACGAGGGCGCGCTGTCCATCGATCTGCTCAACCGCTCCCTGCCGATCCGCCTCAACCCGACCGGCGACCTCACCGAGCGCATCGCCACGGCCAAGGCGAAGCTGGGCGGTGACGTCAAGCACGAGTGGCTGCCGGCCCACCGGGACCAGATTGAAGCGGAGCTGTGGGGCATGATTGAACGGTGGGTCAAGGAGGGCAAGCCGCTCGACAAAGCCGTGAAGCACCCGATGGGACCGTGGGCGGCCACGATCGGCGGCATTCTGCGCATCGCCGGATTCAAGGATTTCCTGGCGAACTACTCGGCCACTCGTGCGGTGGCCGACCCGATCCGCGAGGCACTGGGCATCCTCGCTTTTCACGCCGGCAAGAAACCGAAGCGTGCCGGTGAACTGGCCAAGCTCGTAGTCATGCAGGGCTTGGCCAAGTTACTGCTGGTGGGAGCCGATCCTGCCAACGAGGCGGCCTGCGAGCGCGCCATGGGGGTACTGCTCTCCCGCTACGTCGGAGAAACGTTTACGGCGACCACGGCCAAGCAGAAAATCCCTTATCGTCTCAAGAAAGAAAGCAAGCGGTGGGAGCAAAAAGGATTTCCGTACTTTCGTTACACCTTCGAGGAAGGCGTGCGGGTGGGCATCAAGGACGGTGAGCAAGCGGGTGTAGTCCTGGAGGAGAAGGCTCCAGCATCGCCTGAATCGGCACGTACTT
This sequence comes from Planctomycetia bacterium, assembly GCA_016795185.1. Taxonomy (GTDB): domain Bacteria; phylum Planctomycetota; class Planctomycetia; order Gemmatales; family Gemmataceae; genus JAGVLI01. The sequence goes on from JAEUIF010000894.1 coordinate 7,155, forward strand.
CGGAGGAAGATCACGAATGAGCCAGCAATCCAAGATTGAATGGACAAACGCCACCTGGAACCCGGTGCGCGGCTGCACCAAGATCAGCCCAGGCTGCGCCCATTGTTACGCCCAGAAGATCGCCGAGCGCTTCCGGGGCGTCGAAGGCAGCCCCTACGAGCAGGGCTTCAACCTTCGGCTCGCGCCCGCGATGCTTCCAAAACCGTTGCGGTGGATAAAGTCAAGAAGGGTCTTCGTCAACTCCATGAGCGATCTGTTCCACAAGCATGTTCCCGACGACTACATCGTTGACGTCGCCCGCGTCATGGCGCTTGCCGACTGGCACACATACCAGGTGCTGACGAAGCGGTCGAAACGTGTGCGGGACCTACTCGACGGGAAGCTGAGGTTCGCGGCCTTGCTGCCGAACACCTGGTGGGGCGTGAGCGTCGAGAACCGCAAGCACGGCCTGCCGCGCATCGCTCACCTTCGCGACGCACCCGCGAGCGTCCGCTTTCTCTCGATCGAGCCGCTGCTCGAAGACCTCGGGACGCTGCCCCTCGACGGCATCGACTGGGTAATCGTCGGGGGCGAGAGCGGGCCGGGGGCACGACCGATGGCGCCGGCCTGGGTGCGGTCGATCCAGCAGCAGTGCAAGGATGCCAGCATCCCGTTCTTCTTCAAGCAGTGGGGCGGGGCCAACAAGGCCAAGGCCGGTCGCACGCTCGACAACCGAACCTTCGACGAGTTCCCGCCCGTCTTGCGCCAACCAGTCGCGGATCTTGCAACTCGGAAGGCGTTGTTGCGCCAGCTCGATGCTTGGGTCGAGCAGTGGCAGAACGAACTTGCCAGTCCGATGTCGCCGAGCAAAGGCAGCATAGCCGGTTGAGCAGACTGACCGGTGAAACGGGCCGGCAAACCGGACAACGATCGTCTGGGCCAGCAGTCATGACTGCTGGCCCATTTCTTGCGCGGCTGGGGCGCTGATCTCGAACGCGGCTCTCGAACGCGACTATGCAGAAGGACGGGAAAGCCAGCCGGATGGTTCAACAGACAAGAAAGGGCCGGACGATCGTGATGAGGAGTAGCGCGGCGCGACCTCAAAGCGGCATTTCCGTGAAATCTGGTCAATTTCGCCACATCATTCTCAGAGGACTATCCATCGCTGCGCGATCCAGCCCACGCGACCCCTTGACAGCAACCGCTGCGGGGCTTGAAATGGGCTGATCGGGTAGCACCGAAAGTCCCTGACAAGGGAAGTAGCGAGGTCATGCGCATACCCTGCGCTCGCGGGGGTGGTGCGCATGGCCTTTTTTCGTTTGATCGATGGACCGCCGCTGGGTTTCTCGCTACTCGGTGCTACCCGTGGACGCGAGCCTCAGCCGGCGGTCCACCTTCAATCCTACGCGCACCGAAACGCAAACGCTATGGCCGCCCACGGGGCGGCGTCCGTTCCGCTCTTCTTTAGCTCACGGAACAAGGGAACAAGGACTTCGCCATGCTTTCCTTCTCGTGTTCGCGCTGCAAGCACAACTTGACCCGCCACGAGAACGAGGCCGGCTCGAAGGTCGCGTGTCCGTCCTGCGGTCAGCGCCTGCTGGTTCCCGAACAAATCCGGGCTGGAAAGGATGGCGATCTGCAACTCGATCCCGCCGAGATTTTGCTTCATGGCGACTCCCAGTTGACCACAACTCCGGAGAAGGCAGCGCGCGGCGTGCTGAGGTTTGAATGCCCCCATTGCAAGTCGGTGCTCAAGGCCGACCCCGCCAAGGCGGGCACGCGGGCCAACTGCCCCAAGTGTGGAAAGCTCGCCGAGGTGCCGGTGCCCAAGGGCAGGCTGCTGGAAGAGCGGGAACCGATCATCGAGGACCTCTCCGCCCACTTGGTGCCGCAGTTGCCGCCGCCTGAGCCGTCGCGAAATCCTTACCGCGTCGAGCCGGTCCGATCCACGCCCCCGCTCACGCCCACCCCATCGTCGTCCTATCGGCACCTCATACTTCTCGCCCTGCTTCTCCTGGCTGGCGTGGGCGTCGGCGTCTTCGCCGTCAGCTATTACCGCTCGGAACGAGCAGCGCAAGAGGCGGAGAGCCTGCGCCTCAAGAGCCGCATTCAGAGCCTGCACTCCCAGCTGAACGCGCTCGACATCGAGTTCCGGGCCGCCGTCAGCCGCCGGGACAAGTACCGTGCCAGTACCCTTTGCGACCAGATCGCCCACAAGGCAGAGCTGCTCGCCGAGGAGATCGACCACCTCGTGGTCAAGCTGCCATCTGGCCCGGAGCGCGATCAGTTTGTGGGGATGGCAGCCAATGCCCGCCTTACCGTGGCAGAAAACCGGGCCACCGCTGCGCAGATGCGCACCCTTCCATGAGGAGCCCTTCATGCCCATCACCGCAACCTGCACCTGTGGCAAATCGGTCCGCGTCAAGGACGAGCTGGCGGGCAAGCGGGCCCGCTGTCCTGGTTGTGGCCAGGTGCTGACGATCCCTGCTATCCCTGACCCGGTGATGGCGCCGCGACCCGAAGCCATCACCTCGCAGCCCACCGCACCGGTCTCGACCCCAGCAAGCACGATAGACTCTCCACCTGCCGACACCGCGCGCCCGCCCTCGCGCTGGTCGTGGCGGGGAATCACAGCGGTCCTGGCCCTGGTGATTGGTCTTGGCCTCGGCGTCACAGCCGGCCTCAAGTTGCTCTGGCCGGATCAGTTTGGTCCCCTGGTTCTGTTCAGTCCCCGGCCCGTGGACTTTCCGCCGGAGCCCACTCAGCCCCAGCGGCCACCGGTGCGCCCGATCGTGCTCGATCCCGTCGATCCGCTTCCGAAGGAAAAGCTGAGCAAGCCCAAGCGGCACAATCCAGCCGTGCTGGCGCCGGTCGAGCTTCAGGCGGACTTGTTGCGAACCGCAGTCAAGCAGCACATGCACTCGCTGGTCGGCAATCAGACGAAGGTCGCCATCCTGGTCGACGGTGGCGGACAGCGGAAGCTGGAGTACATGGATCTGAATAAGCTGCCGGCCGGTGCGAAGCTGGCGGAGACCATCAAGCCGCAACGAATGATCGTGGTATCGGCGGCCTTCCCCTACCGACAGCAGTTGGATCTTTGCCGGGCGGCAATGCAGCTCTCGTCGCTTGCCGAACTGGCCAGCGACCTAAACCGTCCGCGCTTCTTGCCCTTGCAGGTCCGCCGCCGCACACTCGATGGCAGCGCCAAGGTCCTGGAAGACTGGAGCGAGCTGAATCCAGCTCCGTACCGGGAGCTGATGGTGGCTGCTGTCAGCAACCCGGAAGCTGACGACTTGAAGAAAGTGACCTTCCCAGCGTTCGCCATGGACCGGCCCGCACTGGCACGCGGGGCCTATCCACCCCTGCGCCTGTCCACGCTGAATCGAGCAGCACAAGCGCTGGCCGATGAATCTCGTGTCAAGCCAGCCTGCGCGGTCCTCGCCCCGGCACTCGCCAAGGATGACCGTCAGCCGGATGCGCTACCCAAGTCATCGGCTCCAGGCCCGATCCTCGTACCGGAGCAGTGTCTGGTGCGCGTCCTCGACGTGACCGTGCAGCCGGGATTGATCTACCAGTATCAGGTGCGAGTTCGCCTGGCGAACCCCAACTTCGGCAAGCCCGACCTGGTGGTCGATCCGGCGATGGCGGCGGTGGCCGAGCTTGCCGGGGCGTGGGCACCGGAACGCCCGGTTTCGGTTCCAGTATCTGGAGAGACCTTCGTCTATGGCGTGGAACTGGACAACCGGGAGTTCATGGAAAGGGCCAAGGCTGATCCTCGGCTGCTGGGCGACAAGGACGCTACGTTCGTGCAGGTTCACCGCTGGCTGGAGACAGCAGCGGTCGATCCCGCGAATGCCAATACAAGTGTGCCGGTCGGGGACTGGGTAACCGCAACCATGCCGGTTCGTCGCGGCGAGTTCATCGGCCGCAAGGAGCCGGTGGAGGTCGCAACCTGGTATCCGACCCTGGAGAGATTTGCCCTGGCGGTGCCCATCCCACCGGCACCCGCGAACCCGCTGCTGAAGCCAGTGGCGCCGCCAAGGGGACTGGCCATCGATTTCAGTACGGACGATCTCCTGGTGGATTGGCACGGCGGCAGGATCGTCCACGCCCTGCGCTTGGACGAGAAAAGCATCGTAGACGTTCGAGAAGACGCCAATGCCGAACTGTTGATCTTGTCCGCCGACGGCAAACTCCGCGTCCGGCACAGCCGGGCCGACATGCGGGAGCCGTCGCGCGTCCAACGTGAGTCCGAACGGCAGTCATGGCTGGAGGTCGTTCGTAACCAGAAGCCGTAGGCCCGAGGGTGATCGGCCATCCCTGAGTCTCAGTCGTTCGCCAACCTTGGAGCACCCCGATGATCGCGTTCACCTGCTCGTGCAACACGCCGCTGCACCGTCACGATAGCGAGGCCGGCGCCAAGACGATCTGCCCAGCGTGCGGCCAGGAGTACTTGATTCCTGGCCTCTCCTCCGAGGAGGAACTCGCCGGCCAACTGCTCCTGAGCATGGAGAAGGACGTTGCCGCCCGTGCTCCGATTGCAACCGGAGTGGACGGCGCGCCGGATCGATCCCGCGCGATCCGTTTCTCTTGCCCGCACTGCAGCGCCGTTATCAAGGCCAGTGTCGCCAAGGCAGGAACTCGGGTGAAATGTCCCAAGTGCAAGCTCACTCTCGAAGTGCCGGTCGCGAGAGGTAAGCTGCTGGAGGACCAGCCAAGACCGAGCAG
>JAEUIF010000912.1 GCA_016795185.1 Planctomycetia bacterium
AACTGGTCATGGAATTCGACAACATCGAGAACATCAAGAAGGCGGTGGAGATTGCCGCTGGCGTGGCGCTGCTGCCCGAACCGACGCTCCGCCACGAAGTCGCCACCGGCGCGCTCGCGGCGCTGCCGCTGGTCGGCGCGCGGCTGGTCCGTCCGCTCGGCGTGATCCATTCGCGCCACCACAAGCTGAACACCACGATCCTGCGCTTCATCGAATTGCTCCGCCAGAGCGGCGACGGCCTCCCCGCCGAGCCCAGCGACGGCAACGGCGCTGACCACGGCCGGTCCGAGTCGGCGCGGCGCAACGGCAAACGTCGCCGGCAAGCCTCCGCCGGTTCCCGAGGAAACGACTGACATGGCGCTTACCGACCTGCCCACCAAGCAAGGGCTGTACGATCCCTGGTACGAGCACGATGCCTGCGGCGTCGGCTTCGTGGTCGATTTGCAGAACCGCAAATCGCACGACATCATCGCCAAGGCGCTGCACATCCTCGTGAGCCTGAAGCACCGCGGCGCTTGTGGCTGCGAGCCGAACACCGGCGACGGCGCGGGCATCATCATGCAGACCCCGCACCGCTTCTTGCAGCAGGAGTGCGGGCGGCTGGGCTTCGACTTGCCTGAACCCGGCCAGTACGCTGTCGGCGCGGTCTTCCTGCCGCGCGACGCCGGCGGCCGCGCCCAGTGCGAGCAACTGTTCGAGTCGATCGTCCGCGAGGAAGGGCAAGAGGTGCTCGGCTGGCGCGACGTGCCGACTGACAACTCGCCCCTTGGCCCCACCGCGCAACGCACCGAACCGTTCATGCGGCAGATTTTCATCCGCGCGCAGGGACTGCTGCCGGACGTCTTCGAGCGCAAGCTGTTCGTCATTCGCCGCCGCGTCGAGAACGCGGTGCGCGCCTCGTCGCTGGCGCAGAAGAAGTTCTTCTACGTACCGAGCCTGTCCCACAAGACGCTGATCTACAAGGGCATGCTCAACCCGGAACAGGTGCCGGTTTACTACCCGGAACTGAACGACCCGACGATGGAATCGACCCTGGCGATGGTCCATTCCCGGTTCAGCACCAACACCTTCCCCAATTGGGCGCGGGCGCATCCCTACCGCTACCTGGCGCACAATGGCGAGATCAACACGCTGCGCGGCAACGTCAACTGGATGCGTGCCCGCGAGAACATGTTCGCCTCGAAGTTGTTCGGCGACGACATCAAAAAGCTGCTGCCGATCATCGACGAATCGGGCAGCGACTCCGCGATGTTCGACAACGCCCTGGAAATGCTCGTGCTCGCGGGCCGCTCCCTGCCGCACGCGGTCATGATGATGATCCCGGAGCCGTGGGCCAGCCACGAGACGATGAGCGCCGAGAAGAAGGCGTTCTACGAGTACCATTCCTGCCTGATGGAACCCTGGGACGGCCCGGCGTCCATCGCCTTCACCGACGGCGTCCGCATCGGCGCGGTGCTGGACCGCAACGGCCTGCGGCCCTCGCGCTACTACGTCACCAAGGACGGCCTGGTCATCATGGCGTCCGAGGTCGGCGTCCTCGACGTGGCCCCGGACAACGTGCTGCACAAGGGCCGCTTGCAGCCGGGCCGCATGTTCCTGGTGGACAGCGAGCAGGGCCGCATCATCGCGGACGAGGAACTGAAGTTCAACATCGCCACCGAGAAGCCCTACGGCCACTGGGTCCGGGCCAACATGGTGTCGCTGGAGAGCCTGCCCGAACCGCCGCACGTCCATGAACCGGACCACAAGACCGTGCTGCTCCGCCAGCACGTCTTCGGTTACACCAGCGAGGACTTGAAAATCCTCATGGGTCCAATGGCCGAAACCGGCGGCGAAGCCCTCGGCTCGATGGGCAACGACGCCGCACTCGCGGTCCTCTCGGACAAGCCGCAGTTGCTCTACAACTATTTCAAGCAGCTCTTCGCGCAGGTGACCAACCCGCCGGTGGACGGCATCCGCGAAGAGATCATCATGTCGATGGAGACGACCGTCGGCGCGGAGCAGAACCTGCTCGAACCGACCCCCAAGTCGGCCCGGCAGATCAAGCTCAAGTCGCCCATCCTCAAGAACGAGGAACTGGAGAAAATCCGCCACCTCGACGGCACGCTGGCGGGCCGGTTCAAGACGAAAACCATTTCCATCCTCTTCCCGGCGAAGGACGGCGCCGCCGGGCTGAAAAAGGCGATGGAGGACATTTGCCAGCAGGCCAGCCAGGCCATCGCGGAGAAGCACGACTTCCTGATTCTCTCCGACCGCGGCGTGGACCGGGACCACGTGCCGATCCCCGCACTGCTGGCCACGGCCGGCGTGCATCATCATCTGATCCGCGAGGGCACGCGCACCAAGGTCGGCCTGATTCTCGAAAGCGGTGAGCCGCGCGAGGTGCATCACTTCGCGCTGCTGATCGGCTACGGGGCCGGGGCGATCAACCCGTACCTGGCCTTCGAGACGCTCGACGACATGATCCACCAGGGCATGCTGCCCAACGTGGACCATGCCAAGGCGATGAAGAATTTCGTCAAGGCCGTCGATAAGGGCGTGGCCAAGGTAATGTCGAAGATGGGCATCTCCACCGCGCAGAGCTACTGCGGCGCGCAGATCTTCGAGGCCGTCGGCCTGAACAAGCAGCTGGTGGACCAGTACTTCACCTGGACGCCGTCGCGCATCTCGGGCATCGGCCTCGACGTGGTCGCCGAGGAAGCCCTGGCCCGGCATCGCAACGCCTATCCGGCCTACCCGACCAACGGCCGCACCCTCGACGTCGGCGGCCACTACCAGTACCGCAAGGACGGTGAATTCCACCTGTTCAACCCGGAGACCATTCACAAGCTGCAATATGCTTGCCGGTCGGGCAACTTTCAGGTCTTCAAGGAATACAGCGCGCTGGTCGATAACCAGTCGAAGCGCATGGCCACGCTGCGCGGCCTGTTCGAGATCAAGTTCCCCGCGCAGGGCATTCCGCTGGAGGAAGTGGAATCGGTCGAGGACATCATGAAGCGCTTCAAGTCGGGCGCGATGTCCTATGGCTCGATCAGCAAGGAAGCCCATGAAACGCTGGCCGTGGCCATGAACCGCATCGGCGGCAAGAGCAACACCGGCGAGGGCGGCGAGGATCCGGCGCGCTACGTCCCGGAAGCCAACGGCGATTCCAAGAACAGCGCGATCAAGCAAGTCGCTTCCGGCCGCTTCGGCGTGACCAGCGTCTACCTGGTCAACGCCAAGGAACTGCAAATCAAGATGGCCCAGGGCGCGAAGCCCGGCGAGGGCGGCCAGTTGCCGGGCCACAAGGTTTATCCGTGGGTGGCCAAGGTCCGGCACTCGACGCCGGGCGTCGGCCTGATCTCGCCGCCGCCGCACCACGACATTTATTCGATCGAAGACCTGGCGGAACTGATCCACGACCTGAAGAATTCCAACCACCACGCGCGCATCAGCGTCAAGCTGGTCGCCGAGGTGGGCGTCGGCACCATCGCGGCGGGCGTGTCCAAGGCCCATGCCGACGTGGTGCTGATCTCCGGGCACGACGGCGGCACGGGCGCTTCGCCGCTCACGAGCATCAAGCATGCGGGTGCGCCGTGGGAACTCGGTCTCGCCGAGACGCACCAGACGCTGGTGCTGAACGACCTGCGCGGCCGCATCGCCGTCGAGGTCGATGGCCAGCTGAAGACCGGCCGCGACGTGCTGATTGGCGCGTTGCTGGGCGCGGAGGAGTTCGGCTTCGCCACCGCGCCGCTGGTGGCGATGGGCTGCGTGATGATGCGCGTCTGCCATCTGAACACTTGCCCGGTCGGCGTGGCCACGCAGGACCCCCGGCTGCGCAAGAAGTTCACGGGCGACGCCGACCACGTCGTCCAGTTCATGAAGTTCATCGCTCAGGAACTACGCGAGCTTATGGCCAAGCTCGGCGTGCGCAAGTTGACCGATCTGGTCGGCCGCACCGACCTGCTGGAAACCCGCCAGGCGGTGGACCACTACAAGGCGAAAGGTCTGGACTTCTCCGCCATCTTCCATCAGCCGAAGGTCGCGCCGGAGGTGCCGCGCTTCTGCCAGGTGCCCCAGGACCACGGCTTGCAGCACGCCCTCGACAACACGCACTTGCTGGAAATCTGCAAGCCGGCACTGGAACGCGGCGAGAAGGTGCAAGCGACGCTGCCGATCAAGAACGTGAACCGCGTGGTGGGCACCATCACCGGCAGCGAACTCACGCGCCGCTACGGCGCGGCGGGGCTGCCGGAAGACACGATCCGGCTGCACTTTCAAGGGTCGGCGGGCCAGAGCTTCGGCGCGTTCATTCCGAAGGGCATGACGCTCAGTCTCGAAGGCGACGCCAACGACTACGTCGGCAAGGGCATGTCGGGCGGCCAGATCATTGTCTACCCGCCGGCCGGCTCGACCTTCGTCGCCGAGGACAACGTCATCATCGGCAACGTCGCCCTGTATGGCGCGACCGACGGCGAGGCGTACATTCGCGGCATGGCCGGCGAGCGCTTCTGCGTGCGCAACAGCGGCGTGCAGGCGGTCGTCGAATCCGTGGGCGATCACGGTTGCGAGTACATGACGGGCGGCAAGGTGATCGTGCTCGGCCCGACGGGGCGCAACTTCGCGGCCGGCATGTCGGGCGGCGTGGCCTACGTCCTCGACGAAGTCGGCGACTTTCCGCGCCACTGCAATCACGAAATGGTCAAGCTCTTCAAGCTCGAAGACGAGGCGGAGATCGAGCAGCTGCGCAAGATCATCCGCAAGCACGCCGACTACACGAAGAGCGAACGGGCCTGGAAGGTGCTGGCCCTCTGGGAAGAACTGGTGCCGAAGTTCGTCAAGGTCTATCCGAACGACTACCGGCGCATGCTCGAAACGCAGAAACGGTTCAAGGCCACGGGCCTGTCGGAAGAAGAGGCGGTGATGGCCGCTTTCGAGGAGAACGCCAAGGATGTCAGCCGGGCGGGCGGAAAGTAGTCGCCCCGCGCAGCGCTTGGTCCATTCGCCTGTAAGGGGGTAGCGATGTCCGCCGGCACGACCGCCGATCCGCTGCTGCAACCGATCCGGGACCATACACAGCTTCCCGACAAGGACAACGTCCCCGTGCGCAATTCCTTCGAGAACTGGCAAAGCGAATTGCTCAGTGAATCGCTGATGCCCGTGCTTTGGCAGCGCCACCCGGACGGATCATTCTTTGTCGGACATGATGTCGGTATCTACTGGCGCGACACCGATCCGCCGCAGAAGGGAGTCAAGGCGCCCGATTGGTACTACGTGCCGGGCGTTCCCCGGCTCGTGGGCGGTGAAATGCGGCGTTCGTACGTGCTTCCCCTGGAACTGATGCCGCCGTACCTCGTTTTGGAGTACGTCTCGGATGATGGTGCGGAGGAGCGCGACCGTACCCCCTGGGAAGGCAAGTTCTGGGTCTACGAGCACATGATCCGGCCGGCTTTCTACGGAATCTACGAACCCGATTCCGGCAAGCTGGAAATGCACCGGCATGTGGAAGACCGCTTTGAAGACTTGAGGCCCAACGAGCGCGGCCGATACGAATTGCCGTCGCTGGGTGTGGAACTGGGGATCTGGGAAGGAACCTACCACGGCTATGCCATGCCCTGGCTGCGCTGGTGGGACAGTCGGGGCGTCCTGCTGCCAAGCCCACAGGATGCGCTAGAAGCCGAGCGCCAGCGGGCGGAAGCCGAGCGCCAGCGGGCGGAAGCCGAGCGCCAGCGGGCGGACAAGCTGGCCGAGCGGTTGCGCGCCCTGGGCATTAATCCCGACGAAGTTTCCTGAACGAGCATTGGTTTTCGCGTCCATACACGACAGGTTGCATCATGGGCAAGCCAACTGGATTCCTTGAATTTCCGCGCGAGCTGCCGCTGGCGGTGGCGCCTGCGGAACGCATCAGCAACTGGCAGGAGTTCCACGAACACGCCGACGAGACCATGCTGCGCAAGCAGGGCGCGCGCTGTATGGATTGCGGTGTACCGTTCTGCCACACCGGCGCGCTCATCGCCGGCATGGCTGCGGGCTGCCCGATCAACAACCTGATCCCCGAGTGGAACGACCTGGTCTATCGCGGCCTGTGGCGCGAAGCCATCGATCGGCTGCACAAGACCAACAACTTCCCGGAGTTCACCGGCCGCGTTTGCCCCGCGCCGTGCGAAGGCTCCTGCGTGCTCGGCCTGAACGAACCGGCGGTCACGATCAAGACCATCGAGTGCGCCATTGTCGACAAGGCGTTCGAAGAAGGCTGGGTGGTGCCCGAACCGCCCGCGAAGCGCACCGGCAAGAAAGTCGCGGTCGTGGGCAGCGGGCCGGCAGGCCTGGCCTGCGCCGCGCAGCTCAACAAGGCCGGCCACCTGGTGACGGTCTTCGAGCGTGCCGACCGCATTGGCGGCCTGCTGATGTATGGCATCCCGAACATGAAGCTCGACAAGCGCACCGTGCAGCGCCGCGTCGATCTGCTGGCCGCCGAGGGCGTCACCTTCGTGACGAATACCGAGGTGGGCAAGAACTATCCGGCCGAAAAGCTGAAGTCGGATTTCAACGCCGTGGTCCTGTGCGGCGGCGCGACCAGGCCGAACGACTTTTTCACCAAGACCGAGGGCCGGAACCTCAAGGGCATCCATTTCGCGATGGAGTTTTTACACGGCAACACCAAGAGCCTGCTCGACAGCAACCATGCGGATGGCACCTACCTCTCCGCGAAGGGCAAGGACGTGATCGTCATCGGCGGCGGCGACACGGGCACGGACTGCGTGGGCACCTCGTTGCGGCACGGCTGCAAGAGCTTGATGCAGCTGGAAATCGTCCCCATGCCGCCGCTGCAACGCGCGCCCGACAATCCCTGGCCGCAGTGGCCCAAGACCTACAAGCTCGATTACGGTCAGGAGGAAGCGCAGGCGCTCTGGGGCGAAGACCCGCGCAAGTACGCCGTGCAAACGACCAAGTTCCTCGGCGATGACGCCGGCAATCTGAAAGCCATCGAGATGGTTCAGGTGGAGTGGGTCAAGGACAACGGCCGTTCCGCGCCCCGGAACATTGCGGGCAGCGAAAAGGTCGTGCCCGCGCAGCTGGTGCTGCTGGCTCTGGGCTTCTCCGGCCCGGAAAATCAACTGATCGATCAGCTCGGCGTCGAGAAAGACCCGCGCAGCAACGCCAAGGCGGAACACGGCAAGTTCAACACGAACGTAGCCGGCGTCTTCGCGGCGGGCGACATGCGCCGCGGCCAGAGCCTGGTGGTCTGGGCGATCAACGAAGGCCGGGGCGCGGCCCGCGAGTGCGACCGCTGGTTGATGGGCGAAACGAACTTGCCCTGAGAACGGCGCACCCAACCATTTCGGGAATCTGCCGACGGTCCTGCGGGAACTATTCCTCGAAACGCCCGTGCGTGGCGACGAGGAGTAGTTTTCCGAAAGGACCGAATCATGGGGCGCATCTGTTGTTTTGCCGGCCTGCTCGCCGTCGCCTGGACGGCTTTCCTTTCCGGGGCCAACTCGCCGCCCAACAACGTGCTGCAACGAGAATTCGGCGGCCCGTGTGTCCACGTACCCAAGCCTACCACACCGCCGACCATCGATGGCCAACTCGATGACGCCGCCTGGCAGGCGGCTTCCCTGATTACCCTTGGCCATTCCTGCGGCGCCTGGTGGGACCCACCCACGCAGAAGACCGAAGCCCGCATCCTGGCCGACGACCAGGCCATCTACTTCGCCGTCCGTTGCTTCGAGTCCGAACCGGAGCGCATCGTCCCGAATGGCGACGTGCGCAAGGGCGCGGTCCTCAAGGCGGATGCCGTCGAGTTCTTCCTCGATCCGGGGCACCTGGAGAAGCGTTTTGAGTATTTCCACATCATCGTCACCCAGGGCGGGACCGTGGTGACGGAGCGCGGCCAGGAAGCCGATGGGTGGAAGGCGAACGTCTCCGCGAAGGTCGGCAAGTTCGAGGGCGGCTGGACGGTGGAAGCAGCCGTGCCGATGCGGGAACTGGGCCTGAAAGCGGATGCGATCCCGAAGGTTTGGGGCCTCAACGTTTGCCGGCAGCGTCCCGAACTGGCGTTCGACATGCCAAAGGCGGCCCGCGCCGCCGGCAACAAGCGCTTCGACCCGCCCATGTGGAAGCTCGACGAACCGGAGAAATACCGTTTCGCGGAGTTCACCTGCTGGTCGCCAACGATGGCGGAATTCTCCGGCTGGCCGTTCTACGCGGATAGCCGGCCGTTTCACTACGCCGAGCGCTTCGGCCATGTGTTGCTGGAAGTCGGCATGCAGGCCGTCAAGCCGCCGGAAAAGCTATTCGAAGTGCTGTACCAGTCCGATTTCGACGACGGCAAACTCGATGCCTTCAAGAACGCCGCGCTCACGGACGACAACTTTCGCGGCCCTGGCAAGTCGCTGACGTTCGCC